>NZ_JAJEQM010000004.1 GCF_020687385.1 Hominilimicola fabiformis | reverse complement strand
AACACCGTCAAATGGGTCATAATCAACGAACCAAGACCTAAAGATAGCTTGAACTGAGTCGAGTAAATTATCATTTAACCGAAAGGAGATGGAACAGTTATGGATACATATAAATTTTATTACGATGAGTCAGAACACAGTAGAAAAATCAACTATAATACCGTAACTGCTCCAAATTATTACGATAATTTTGTTACGGTTGTAGTTGGTTGGGCGAAAGAAAAGGAAAAAGAAGTTTTCAAAAAATATGAAGATTTTGAAAATAAATATGCTGACCGTAAAGATGGAAATGGCGAATTAAAAAGTACAACTTTGAAGCAAAAGAAGTTTGAATGTGGATTTGCTTCGCTTGATAAAACCAACACACAGTTTATAATGGACTTCTTATCCATTTTTGATGAAAGTACCAAGTTGTATTTTTCTGTTGCAAGTAAGATAGAATATTTAGTCTTGCAACTTTTTATAGGTTATCAGAATAATTTCATTATAGATGCAGATGCAGTTAAGTATTCTATAACAAAGGCTCTTGTTGCGTATCGTCCACAGAATGTTATCCAAAGTATTTATGATGATAATTCAAAAGAATTTGTAGAGGAATTGAAAAGATTTTTTAGAGAACGAATTGAATGTAACCGTTCAAATATGAGTCTGAAAGAGCAGGAGAATGAAGCCTTTGAAAATATACTGCATATTTTAGACAATAATTCAGCTATTCCGGAATTTCAATGGGATTATCGTATGCCGTTTAGTGGTTTTGCGAAATACTTGCAGGAAGAACAGATTAAGAATTATGCCTTAGTTTTAGATAAAGAGGGAGAGAAGAACGAAGCCAGTAGAACAATGCAGGCTGCGTGTGAAATAGGGCTGTCTAATGTAACAGAGGGAAATTCAAAAGATAATTGCGGCTTGCGTATGGCGGATATGATGGCGGGTATCATTTCAAAGCTGTTAAAAGCCTTGTGTGATGAATTGCACTATCATTCCATTGCAGAGGGAGTAGAGAAAAAACTGTTAAATGCAAAATGGTTTCAGCTTAATGAAACTCAACTGGACTTATATAAAAGGTTATATAAGATAATTTGCGAATGGGATAATGTTTGGTATAAGTCGTATGCAGGAATTTATTCCGATGACTTGGTATGCTTTATAGGACTACTTGGCTATATGACTCATTTTGAGAACAAAGAACAGATTATCAATGAGAAACTTGAAATGCAGGGCGAATATTTTAATGGATATGTTTGTCAGCAGTTATCTGATTATTTTAACCGCAGGCGAAGCAAATTACCGATAGACTTTATTGATAAAAATGATGAGGAGTATTTCCTAAACCGTCGTGGAGCGAAAGTTTATTTTGATATTACGAAGCAACCTGTTCTTGAAATTGCTGAAGGCAGTCAAACGGAAATGGTTTTATCTGTTGGAATGGATAAATTGGGTATTCCGTTGATTACAATTTCAAATGATGGCAATCCGATTTGCTATCGCTTGCCGGAAGAATTGAGTGATTGGACATATACGGCTATTGGAATGGCGAATATGGGAGAAAATTTATTCCCGTCACAAGTTGTATTTACTAAAGAGAAGAACAGATATTTTGCTGATATTTTATAAAACACAGAGCGTATAAAAGGAGTGAACGCAATGGCAAATTTTAATGAACACGCATTGGAAATGTCAATAATGGAGTTGTTCAAAGACGAGGGGTACACCTATGTCAGTGGCGACCAGATACACAGAGAAAGGACAGAGGTTCTGCTTACGGACGACCTGAAGCAATACCTCTATAATCGGTATGCGAAAGACGGTATTACACCGAGTGAGGTGGATAGTGTCATTCTAATGCTGCGTAATATTTCCGGTACGATTTATGAAGCAAACAAAGCTGTATTTAAGTTGCTCTGCGATGGATTTATTCTTAATCGTGAGGATAGAACGCAGAAAGACCTCTATATTGAACTTATTGATTTCGACACTCCCGAAAACAATATTTTCAAAGTGGTTAATCAGTTTGAAATTGAAGGCGTAAATAATCAGTTGCGTATTCCGGATGGCATTGTGTTCGTAAATGGTATTCCTGTTGTTGTTCTTGAATTTAAGAGTGCGGTACAAGAGAATACGACCATAATGGACGCATATAAGCAGCTTACAATTCGTTACCGTAGAGATATTCCGGAGATTTTTAAATATAATGCGTTTGTTGTTATCAGTGACGGAGCAAATAATAAATATGGTTCTTTCTTCAGCCCGTATGATTTCTTCTATGCGTGGAGAAAGATAAACTCAGACGATAAAGAACTGGACGGTATCAATTCCCTTGTGACAATGGTAAAAGGACTTTTCCGAAAAGACCGTTTACTTGAAGTTATCAAAGATTTTATTTATTTTCCGGATAACTCAGATAAGGATTTGAAGATAGTGTGCCGTTATCCACAGTTCTTTGCGGCAAATAAATTGTATGAGAATATCAAGGCTCATCTTCGCCCTGAAGGAGATGGTAAAGGTGGTACATACTTCGGAGCGACAGGCTGCGGCAAGAGTTATACAATGCTTTTCCTTACCCGTATGCTGATGAAAAGCAAATACTTTTCTTCTCCGACTATTCTTATTATTACGGACAGAACAGACCTTGATGACCAGCTTTCCAAACAGTTTGTAGGTTCAAAGAAATATATCGGAGATGAAACTGTTGTAAGTATTGAGTCCCGTGAGAAACTTCGTGAGGAGCTTCAGGGACGAGAGAGTGGCGGTGTTTATCTGACTACCATTCAGAAATTTACAGAGGATTTGCAGCTTCTTACAGACAGAACGAACGTTATTTGTATTTCTGATGAAGCACACAGAAGCCAAATCAATCTCGACCAAAAGGTTAAGATTACAGAGTCAGGTGTTCAGAAAACCTATGGCTTTGCCAAGTATCTGCACGACTCTTTACCAAATGCAACTTATGTTGGATTTACCGGAACTCCGGTTGATGGAACAATCGAAGTCTTTGGTGGTGTTGTAGACGCATATACAATGACGGAAGCTGTTAAGGACGGTATTACAGTTAATCTTGTTTACGATGGTCGTGCAGCTAAGGTTATGCTTAATCAGGACAAGGTAAGACAGATTGAAGAATATTATGCACAGTGTGAGCTTGAGGGAGCAAATGAACATCAAGTAGAAGAAAGCCAGAAGGCAGTTGCCAAAATGGAGGTTATTATTGGCGACCCTGACAGACTTCGTGCTGTTGCGGAGGACTTTATCAAACATTATGAAACCCGTGTGGCAGAAGGTGCAACTGTAGCAGGCAAAGCAATGTTTGTATGTTCCAACCGAAATATAGCATACGATTTCTATAAAATAGTAAAGGAACTCAGACCGGAATGGGCAGAAAAGAAGATTTGTGATGACGGGGTTGTTCTGAGTGAAAAAGATAAAAAAGAGTTGAAGCCAATGGAAAAAATTAAGTTGGTTATGACTCGTAATAAAGATGATGAAAAAGACCTCTTTGATATGCTTGGCACAAAAGAGGATAGGAAAGAATTTGACCGTCAGTTCAAAAATCCGAAGTCAAACTTTAAGATTGCCATTGTTGTAGATATGTGGCTGACTGGTTTTGATGTGCCGGAGCTTGATACGATTTACATTGATAAGCCTATTCAGCAGCATACCCTTATTCAGACGATTTCCCGTGTAAATCGTGTATGCGAGGGCAAGGATAAAGGCTTGATTGTTGACTACATAGGTATCAAAAAAAACATGAACACTGCCCTCAAGAAATATACAAATTTTGAGAGCGAAGAATTTGAAGGTGTGGAGCAGTCTATCACGATTGTAAAAGACCAGTTAGAAGTTCTTGGTCAGATGTTCCATAACTTTAACAGCAGTGATTTCTTCAATGGTTCGCCTACCGAACAGCTTGCCTGCCTGAACCGTGCGGTTGAGTATGTGCAGTTGTCTGAAGAACTGGAAAGAAGATTTATGGCAGCAGTCAAGAGAATGAAACAGGCATTTAACCTTTGTAGTTCAAGTGAGAAATTCTCTGATGAAGATAAAGATTATATCCATTTTTATTGTGCTGTCCGTTCTATCCTTTTCAAGTTGACAAAAGGCGATGCACCGGATATTGAGCAGATGAACGCTCGTGTCCGCAAAATGCTTGAGGGTGCAATTCAGTCTGATGGCATTGAGGAATTATTTGAAACCGGAAAGCATATATCGGTGGATATTTTCAGCGATGAGTATATGGATAAGATAAATGCTATTCAGTTGCCGAATACGAAAATCAAGATACTTCAAAGACTTCTTTCTCAGGCGATTGACGAGTTTAAGAAAGTTAATAAAATTATGGGTGTGGAATTTGCAGACAGACTCAAGAAAGTTGTTGATGAGTATAATAACCGACGTCGTGATGAAGCGTATGCCAACGAAGTCCTTGATGATGTTGCAGAGCAACTTGCACAGTTGTTGTCTGAACTGAAAACAGAAAAGAACTCATTCAAGAATATGGGCGTAGATTATGAAGAAAAGGCTTTCTATGATATTTTGAAAACAGTTGCTAAGAAGTATGAGTTTGAATATCCGGACGATAAAATGATTGAATTATCCAAGAGGATAAAGCTGATTGTTGATGATAAGTCACGCTATACCGATTGGTCTGCCCGTGATGATATTAAGGCAAACCTACAAGTTGATTTGATTCTTTTGTTAGATGAATTTGGATATCCTCCGGTAACCATTGATGATGTTTACAAAGAAGTTCTTGAGCAGGCTGAAAATTTCAAGAAATATGCGGATTAAGAAAATCTAAACACGAAAAAAGATTTGCCTATATTTCAAACTTCGTTTTAATCAATTGTCAAAATACTATTTATTATTTTTTTATAAGAAACAAAAAAAATACCAATACTGCGATGATGGCAGTATTGGTATTTTTAATCTGATTCTATTACCGTGGAGAGGGGGGTGCGGACATATTCTTGGACTATTTTATGCTGATAATCCAAGGCTATGTCTGTACTCTACCGGGCTCATATAACCGAGAGATTTTTTTATTCGTTTTGTGTTATACCAATTAATATAGCTGTTAAGCTCATTTATGAAATCATCCATCGTGACACCTATCCATGAACGTCCATAAAACATTTCATTTTTTAATCTACCGAAAAATCCTTCGCAAGCTGCATTATCAGGTGAACAGCCTTTTTTGACATAGACCGTGTTAGCCCGGCAACTCGCATCTGTTCTATCCATCCGGACCATCGATAATGGCACCCTCTATCCGTATGTACAAGAGGATGTTCATATGGTGCCAATGTGCTAATAGCATCTTCGAGCATTTTGTTGACCAAGATAGAATCCGGAGTTGTTCTGATATTCCATTTTACAACCATACCATCAAAACAATCAATAATCGGAGACAAATATACCTTCCCGGCAGGAATGGCAAATTCGGTTATATCGGTTAACCATTTTGTATTAGGACGTTCTGCGTGAAAATCCCTATTAATTATATTGTCTACCTCCGGTGTGATTTCGCCTTTATATGAGCTATATTTTTTTATACGTTTTATTGGTACTGTTAAATTTTCTTCTTTCATAATACGTCGTACAATTTTCTCTGAAACAGTAACACCTATTTTCTTGAGTTCTTCGTAAATACGTCTATATCCATAGCAATTTCTGTTTTTTTGAAAAATCATTTTTATTTGTACACGGATTTTTGCATATTTGTCAGGGCGTTTCATCACAGACTTCTGATAATAGTAACTACTTTTCGCCATACATAGACATTTTAAACGCTGCTGCAGTGGATACTTATCTTCAACGGCATCAATAACCACTACTTTTTCATGATTTTTCAGTTTCATCATATTGATGCCTTGATCTTTTTTTAATAAACCTAAAGCTTCTTTTAGTATATCTACTTCCATTTGTAATTGTTTGATTTGATCCTGCAATTCTGAGATATCCTGTTGCTCGGAAGGTTCTATATTAAAATCTATATTTTCTCTTTTTATTTGTTTCTTAGATGACATAAGACCTGCCACTCCAAATTTCTTATATTTGCGGTACCATGAATATATACTGGCACGACTGTAACCAATATCTCTTGATACATATTCTACACCTTCACCAAGAGAAAAGCAACGTTTAATTACATCTAATTTTAAACTTGTATCAGGATTGCGCGGATGATTTGGTTTATTAATATATTTTTGTTTGATTATATATTCTTTATCAAGTGAACCATGATAATCGGTAATGTCTGCTATTTTCTTTCTGTACCACTCATACAAGGTATGCCTTGATGGATAACCAAGAAGTGTTACTACTGCTTGTACTGATCCCAATCGTTCAAATTCCTTCAACGCTCGCTCTTTCTGTTCTTTTGTATACATTTATTTTACTCCTTTAGGAGTCCAAGAATATGTCCGCACCCCCCTCTCTTACCGTGAGTAGGGGGTGTAGCCATATTCTTTTAAATATTTATTTTATCTCAAAATCGTGAAACTACTTCTTTGCATTTTCCTCTAATTCCAATAAATATTTATCATAATCCGACATGAACAATCTATCTTGAATGATTCTATACTTTTCAAATTCAGTTTCTGCATGAAGCTTTGCAATCTCAGCAGACACTTTACCTGCGTCCTTTAAAATTCCATATTCAAACATCTCAACGAAACTATTAAGACGTTTCTCCCAATCTTGCATTGTCAGCGGAATATGTCTTAATGTCATACTTTCTGCAAAATCTAAGTATGCCGTAACCATACGATTTAATTGCCTCATCTCATCTTGACTCAAATAATTCTTGGCAATTATAACATCGCTTTTCTTAATCTTTCCATTCGGTGAATCTGCCCATGTAGTTAATCCCATATGCTCTTTTGTATGGTCTGCCCTTTCTACAATCAATTCAGCCGCTGTATGTCCATGAACGGCATAATGCATTTTATTCTGAACTGTTGCATAAAACCTCTTGGTTGTTGCCGAATTTCTATCATAATCTATCGCCGTTGCATAAAGGTCAGTGATTTTCTGATAAAACTTTCTTTCGCTTGCTCGTATTTCACGAATACGTTCTAACTGTTCATCAAAATACTTTTCTGTTAGATATGTTCCACGCTTTAACCTTTCATCATCCATAACCCAACCTTTGATAGTGTAATCTTTTGCTATTTGATTAACCCATTTTCTAAACTGTACGGCACGTTCAGAATTAACCTTAAATCCTACTGCTATAATCATCTCTAATGAGTAGTGATTTGTATTATAAGTTTTTCCGTCTGCAGCAGTTATCCGAAATTTTTGGATAACTGAATTCTCCTGCAATTCACTATCACTAAAAATCTTTTTTATATGATAGTTTATTGTGCGAACATCTATATCATATAATGTTGCCATCATTTTCTGTGTCAACCATATATTCTCATTCTCGTAACGCATCTCAATGCTATCAGCTTGGTCTCCTACAGATGCAACATAAGTCAGATACTCCGCCGCACTTGAATGAACGGTTATTTCGTCTTTTTCCTTTGCCAAATAGAATTCCTCCTTAATCATAAAATCATCCTATTATGATTCTACAATCGCATAGCACATTTTACCTTTAAATGCCACTCCGTATTTGATAATATTCTTGTAGCCATCTTCCCTTGCTTTTGACGCATAGTCACGGTCATTGATTTGCTTTAGAGCACGTTTTGCGGCTTCATCTGCTGTTTCATTTTTACCGCACACTTTAAATTCTAAAATCACTGCATTTTGTGCCACATCTTGTTGATACAAAACCAAATCGCTGCGTCCGTCACCGGTTTCACGATTCGATTCTACCTTATAGTACACATTACCCGACAGCAATCCTGATATTAAGCCATGATAAAATGATTCCGTACTGTCATAAAAGCTTATAGTTTTTCTCAACAAATCAGTTATTTGCTCCGAAAAGTCTTGTGCATTACGTCCGAGCAAAGCTTTATACAAATTATCTTTATTAATTGCCTTTTTATATATTTCAAAATATTGAATTATTATATCTGTATAACAGCTTTTTATTTCAAGATTAGGAATGACAAGTGAATAGATTGTAGGCTCGCCCGTCAATTCACCTGTTTTGACTATCTCTTTGATTTTAAGATAGCCGGTAAAGAACAGAAAGCTCCATATATTTTCATTATTTTCAGTCAAATCACCGTACGTTACTGTTTCTTTTAATACAGTTTCTACGCTTCCGCCATGAATTAAATTTTCAATAATACCCTTTGTTTCATCATCTGCTTGACCAATTAATGTTCTGATAATATTATTTGAACTTGTATTCGCCCACCATGGCATTGCCAATATATCTTTATCATCAAACCACTCTTTTGTTTGGTTAAGTACGCTCCATGGATTATATACTTCGGATTTTCCGAACAAATATCCGTCATACCATTTTTTCATGAGTTGTGATTTTTCTTCTATATTATAATATTCCATCAATTCGTCTACTTCAGATTGCACAAATCCGAAACTTTCGGAATATTTATTTGAAAGTATTGAATTTACCGCAAGATTATTAAGTCCGGTAAAAATACTTTCTTTTGATATTCTAAGACAACCTGTCATCACAGAAAATTCCAATGCAGGATTTGTTTTCAAAGCCGATTCAAACAATGAACGAATAAATTGAACCATTTTATCATAATATCCCGAAAAATATGCGTCCTCAAGCGGGACATCATATTCATCAATAAGAATAATCGTATTTACACCGTAATACTGTTTTAGACATAAGCACAAAAGCTTTATTGAATCACCTAAAACAGTATCCGGCACATCCTTTGCCATTATTTCTTCTGCTCTTTTTCTGTCGTTCACATCTATTTTTTCACTTTTCAATACATCGCTGTATTTTTTGAATTGGTATTGAATTTCATGTCGTAGACTGTAAATCGCCTTGTCGTAATCACCTTGCTTCGCACACTTCAAAGACAACGTAATAACAGGGTGAGTATTTCTGTACATAGCCAATTCTTCATAATGCTCCGATATTTTCAGTCCGTCAAAAAGATAAGCATTATCTTTTTCATTTATATCAAAGAAATATTTAAGCATACTAAAATTCAGTGTTTTTCCAAAACGTCTTGGGCGAGTTATTAAGTTATTCTGTCCGCCGCTATGCAGAAGTTCATAGATAAGCATTGACTTATCAACATAATAAAAGCCGCTGTCTATAAGCTGTTTGAAATCTTCATAGCCTATTGGTATTCTTTTTTTACCGTTTGTCAGTAACATATTCTCGCCTCCCGTATTGTATAATTTAAGTATAACACAATTTTTTACCTTTATCAACGTTATATTTTACTTCATAAATATCTCCACCGACTTATCAGGATACACAACTATCTTTTCAATTATCCGCCGCATATCGTCGTTTGTATATTCGTTCTGCATGAGAATTTGTTCAATATCTTTATGAATATCATCAATGTGCGTGGCTTTTTTCTGAATTTCATCATACGCTTTTAATTCCTCATCAATACTTCGCATACCCTCATCAATAGCGGACATTTCTTTTTTGAGTTCGTCCATTGTGATAATATCCGCAGCAAACATTTCTTTAAATTTACTCCGACGTTTTTCAAGTGACTGTCTTGTATCAGTCAATTTTGACACATCAACATTTGTTGTTTGTGCTTGATATTGTTTCATCAGCTTATCCGCAAACGCTTTTTTATCTTCTATTGCCGTAAGCAGATAGGATTTGACTTCATTAAGCAGTTCCTGCTCATCAACAGTAACACTGTTTGTACAATGAGCATTACCGTTATTGTTATGCACACAACAACGGTATCTCACATAACGATTTTTCCATTGATACACCTTTGCGGTAAAGCTTTTGCCGCACTCACCACATTTAATCAAATTTGAAAACAAGTGTCGGTTTGAGAATCTGTTACCGGGATTATCATTTTTATATTGCTCTTGTCTTTCTTTAATTTTCTGCTGAACAAGCTCAAAATCATCATCGCTGATTATTCTAAGTTCAGGGCGTTCATGTATGTACCATTCCTCCTGCGGAATTGCTTCTCTTGTTCCCGAAAGAAAATCCTTTGTGACGCTTTTATTATTTATAATCTTACCTATATATATCGGATTTTGCAAAATCCTGCGTATGGTTTTAGGAACCCATTTAGCTTGCTTTTTTGTCGGGATAGCCATTTCGTTTAACTTAATTGCTATCCGCCTCGTGCCTTCCCCCTCTATATACCACTTGAACATTAACTGTACAATATAGCTTTCCTGCTCATTAATTTCAAGTGTATATGTATCTATTTTGTTGTAGCCGTAAACCACATTCGGGACACGACCTTTTTTGGCATTTTGACGTTTGCCGAAAATTACACGCTTCGACAAGTTCGAACTTTCCTCTTGTGCAAGTGCGGCAAACACCGTCAATACAAATTCACTTTCACCTATAACCGTCTGATTATTCGACAAAAATCTGACATCAACACCGTTGGAACGCAAGGTGCGGATACCGTATAAGAAATCAGATGTGTTACGGGCAAATCGGCTTATGTCTTTTACTGCAACATAGTCAAATGCTCCTATTTTGGAATCTTCCAAAAGTTGAGTAAATGCTTCACGCTTGTTCATGCTTTTGCCGCTGATACCCTCGTCAGCGTATATTTTCACCAACGTATCGCCCTCTTTGTCAGCGTACTGCTCGAAAAATTCTCGCTGATTTTCAAGAGAAGATAGTTGTTCCTCTTTCTCTGTGCTGACACGACAATATGCCGCCATTCTCATTATACCGCACCTCCCTTCCACTTTTATTATGTATATTATCTGCGTTTAATCGGCTTCCTCGAAAGTATCTTCAATAATTCTGATTCAAGTATTTGCTTACTCTTTGGCGGTCTGATTTTAATGTGCATAGTATCACCTCCTATAAAATGGTATGAATTAAATTCCATGTTATATGTGCCGGTGTGCCGAAAAAACTTGAAAAATTTTTTAAAATATGATATAATATAGATATATTATAAAAAACTTTTGTGAAAAATTTCGGCACAGCGGCACAAGTTTTACTTTGTAAAAGCTAAACCTTCATAAGCAGCAATCGGATTTTTAGAACCGTTAATTCGTTTACGTTCTAACTTGACCTGTGAATAGTTCAACGTTATATAGTTCAGTATGTCATGCGACTTAACGTTTACGTTCCTTTTGTATGCGAATTCCTCATAACGCTTTTGCACTTCTACTCTTGATATAAGTGAATCTTCCTTAAATTCAAGATATTTTTCAAAAAACACTTGTTCTGGGCAATAACGTGATTTATACAATAACAAAACAGCTTTCGACTCTTTAGTCAAACTAAATACAAAGTTGTTTTCAACCAAACGTTTTAAACCTTTGATTGCCCACGTTAAAATATAATCACGTTCTTCGAAAAGTTCTTCGGCAATGTTTAAATTTCTTTGTCCTTCCGGAATTGATTTTGTGAACGGAACAATAATAAGTCGTTCAAAAAATGCTGCAGCATTGTTGGCATCAAGTCGATTAAGAGGTACAAATTGATTTGTTCCAAATGCAAGCTTGCAATAACATGGCTGACTGGTTGGATTTTTGTACAATTCCTTGGTCTCTATGACATCCAAGCTTGATACAACACTCTTAAAAACTCCGATATCCTTAATAGGTGCTTGCGGTAAATCTGATGCGATATTCACTGTTGCGTCCTTTAATTGTGCAACATGGCATGAATCTGATAATTGTTGTAAAGCGACATTGCTCACATTTTCCTTTCCAATAATTTTACCTATTACATTTAGAAGTACAGATTTTCCTGAATTCGGTACACCATAGAAGATAAATGCCTTTTTCGCCCAAACGTATGTTGAAAGTAGGTAGCCGATCACTTCCTGCAAGAATTGAATGCTATCTTTATTACCTGCTGTAATATCTTTTAAAAATCGCTTGAATACTTTGCCTTTAGCGTTTTTATCATATTTTGCTTGAATGTATGATGTAAATCCAAACTGCGGAGAGTGTTTTTCAAGCTCACCCGTTTCCAAGTTGTATACACCGTTCTCACAATTAATCAGCGGCAAATTTATCATTTGCGTTAAGTCTCGTTGAATATCAGGGTTCAACAGCAGATGTTTGTAGGCTTTATTTACATTATCAGCCGAAACAACAAGCCTTTCGTCATTAGAAAATTGATTCATCAGATCACGCTTAACATATGATGCTACACGTTTTACAAAGCACCCATGTGCCTTGTCGTAATAGTATATTTCATCTTGACAGCTTGCAATAAAATTACTCGCGCTAAATAGTTCACTTATAATTGATGAAACGTTCGGACTGGCACCCTTTAAAGCCTCCTCTTTCAACATTTCAACCTTGCGTGCAATTTGCTTAATTTTCCTACGTTTTAATGATTTGTCTTTAAAGCGTTTGGAGCTTTTGTGTTTAGTTTTTGACTTCTCGGAATGTGATTTTTCTGATTTCTCAAAATCGCCCAACAGTTCGAACAACTGCTTAGTGGATTCTGAAATTGCATCTTTTTGATTCGACTTAACATCCTCTCTGATTGCCCCGGATGACTTTATGATTATTCTGCCGTCAGCGTCACGTTGTAACCCGTCATGCTTGTCGTTCTTCTTAATTGCACAGTCTGCCAAATTTGTTACAGTTTTCTTTGATTTAGTTGTTTCATCCATAGTGACTTTGTCTTTTCCAAACTCACTTTGCCTCTCCAATGACGATTTAATAATGTAACGTCCATTTTTATCTGTCATAACATTTTGATTATTATTTAGTTTTTCATCTTGCATTTTAACTGCCTCCTTAAATATTTAATATAAGGATAATTGACCTTATTTTCAACAAATGAAAATGGCAGGACTCATATCCTGCCATTATAATATCATTGAAACACTTCATTTTTAAGGGTATAAAAATGCATTTTATTTAAAACTATACAAATAATCACTTATTTACATATATCCTATTTAGGTATTTTATCACAGATCGATAGTTCTGCATTCTTTTTATCATATGATATTCTCCATCTTTCATATATCCAAAAGATTTATCAAAATATTCGCAAGAGCTATTACTATACATAATCTCATCTATATACTCAGAAATTTCTCTGTTCAAATAGTTGCATTCTCTTTTTTTATATTTCGCATTTATATTAAATTTGTTATTTATAAACATATTTGCAAAGATAATTGATACACAGCATTTTGTGTATTCTGAAATTACATCTAATTCATTTATCCATTGTATTGTTTCGTTTATTTTTTCAAACCCTAACCCCCATAATTTGCAAATTTTTTCAAGTCCAAAAACTATATCATTCAACTTGAGTATATTTAATAGTGGGTTAGATATTACTTTATTTATGTCTTCGCCAATATAAAGTCCAGTTTCAATAGTTCTACCTTTTACATCAAAAAAGACTTGATAAACATCTTTGCACGCTTTATCTTCAATTTGGTGTGAATAATATAAAATATCAAGTTCATTTTTTAAAGGATTATAACAATGCAATTTTTTCACATCGTTTTTTCTGCTACTTATTACAGTTTCATCTACATTTTTTAAATTAGCAATAGCAAATGCCCAAGCAGCCATAATATTTATCTTGGAATCTCTCTCCAGAAAAAAGTCTAATTTAAATCTATTAATATCTGCCTCTTTTTCTATTTCATCATAACCTTTAATAAAAGTCTCTATCATATCTTTATTAATCGCTTTTGTATCATAATACAAAAAATTCCCTATTTTTTTATTATCTAAAAGAAAATTATAATAATCAATATCTTTCACCTTTTCTTTCATTTCCATTTCATTTGAATAACCAAAATATTTAAGATGTTCATCATTACGACTTTTATTTTCTTTATGTAATTTTTTTATACGTTTTTCTTTTGCATCAATTTTCACATCGCTATTCCTTTGATACTGTTGTTCATAATTATTTATGATGCTGTATACAGATGTTTGTGTAAATTGATCTTTCATATCGTCAAGTGTTTTAAATAATGTTATGATTTCTAATATTTTAAAATCATAATGATACAAATCTAATAATTCTTTGACGCTTTTAACTTTATGTTTAAACATAAATGGTCTCATTGCTATTTTTAATACTATTGATACAGTATTTTTTATAATTTCGAAAATATGTTCTATATCATCTAGGTAATCACCATTATCATAATTTAACAATACCTCATTATTATCCCCCAACAATCTTTCTATCTTTTCAATTGTATATTCCTTTTCTTCTATAGATGCCCTCGGAAAAACTTCTTCTAAATTCATATTTATACACCTTTCTTTTGTTATCGTATATATTTATCCGACAAAAATAGATATCAAGAGTATTTTGTTCTATCGCAAGTGATGAATATATTGGTTTGTATTCTGTTTGTTGCGGTGTAGAATTCATCGATATTTTATCTGTAACACTTGCTCTGCCTACAAGCTCCGCAATCTCTATTACATCTGCCATGATACATTTATTTATTTCAAACGACGGTTGTTTGTCAATGCTCTCACCTCTTGATTTGATTATATCATTCCATCAATCAAAAATCAAATCATCAATCATTTTGTTGATTAATGACTTGATTAATAGTCATATATAAAACCATCGTTTTTGAAACATTTTGAAATTGTATCATAAATCCATCTCAAAACCTTTAATTCCGTATCAAAACTCATCTCAAAATCAATATCTCAAAAACCTACCTTTATGAAAATATCATACCCATTTTTACTTTTTCAAATGCCGGTATAAAGTAGCACGTTTTACTCCGGTAAGTTCTTCAATTTCGGACATGGTATATTCTTTTGTATCGTACAGTCTTTTTGCCTTGTCAATCAATTCACTGCTTATCGGCGGTCTGCCGCCTTTTCGCCCTCTCGCACGAGCGGCGGAAAGTCCTTCTCTTGTTCTGTCTGCAATACAGTCACGCTCAAATTGACTTATAGCACTTATTAATGTAAACAATAGCTTACCGGTTGCCGTAGTTGTGTCTATGTTTTCTTTAAGTGAAACAAGATTGACTTTCTTCTTATTGAATAACTCCATAAGTTCAATCAAATCTTTTGTCGAACGACCTAACCTTGAAAGTGATTCTATCACAACAGTATCTCCCTCCGATAATCTGTCAAGCATTTTCTCAAGCTCCGGACGATTACGTTTTGTGCCAGTCATCTTCTCACTGTATATCTGATTAACACCATACTCCGATAACATATCAATCTGTCTGTCAAGTACCTGCTCCTCAGTTGATACTCTCGCATATCCAAATTTGTAATTCTTCATAACTTCGCCTCCAATAAAAAAACACCGAAAGTATTAACTTTCAGTGTTCATAGTTATCCTATATTATTTAATATATTATTTTTTTCATTTGTAATTTCTTGAAATATTTCCTTTGCATCATTTTGTTTACACAAGTCAGGATGATATTGTTTTGCAAGTTTTCGATACTCTGCATTCAATATATTTTCATCACTATGTGCTTGAGGAGAAAACCAACTACTGCCATAAGGTCTGTCCACATTTAATGTACAAGTATATCTGTTTGTATTATTACTATTGCTTTTGGTATTCCTTTTAGAATATTTATACTCAGATTTAGTTTGCTTATTTTTCTTTACTTCTCCAAACGGATTATCATAGTACATTAAATTTAATCTTATATCATTCGGTACGACAAACAAAAAAGATTGATAAATATATAGCAATACATCATTCGTGCTGTCACTAAGTATATGGTATAACAATTCGTTGTTCTTAAAAACAGCTAATATTAAGCTAACAAATTCATCATCACTTTTTTCCAACTCTCGAATATACAAATCTACACTGTTAATCTTATCGTTCAATTCATCTTTTATTTCAAATTCTAATTCATTATATTCTATCTGCAAATCCTTTATTTCTTCTCTTAAATTTTTAGACTGTTCAGTCAAAGTTTCAATATTGACTCTTAAATTTTGTACTGCCCCATAATCTCTTTCTTCATAAGCAATTCTAAGTTCTCTTTGTAACTTGTTGGTGTAGTCCACGATTGATTTTGCTTGATTTCTTTTATCTTCACACTCTTTCTTTAATTCGTCAACATATTTTTTCTTTTTTATCAAGGTTTCTGTTGTCAGTAAACAAATGTCTTGTCTGTAACTCACAGATAAATAAAAAGCTACCGTACTATAATCATACAATCTATCCGTATCATCACTTATCGTCCATAATTTATCTCTTAAAAAATCTACAATTACATCCGTTTGATTTAAAATAATTGCATAATGTAAAGGTGTTAAGCCAATGCTGTCTGTCCAATCCCAACATTCCTCAGGCGGTGTAATACCTTCTTCAATATCCTCATACACAAGTTTCATTTGAGCATTGTAATACTTTCCTTTGAAAAAATCAAGATTACGTCTTGTTCCTATATCAAAGTCCTTTAAAATATTATCTTCATACATTTCATCATTTCTTAACCTTATATTTATGTATGCAAGAATCAAATTGTAATCCTTTGATAATGCATTTTGATTTAGAATATTATCATGTACTTTTTGTAAATACTCTAAATTCATTTCCACTTCAACATTTGATAAATCACTGATAAATGATTTTATATATGTCTGTATATTATTCTCAACCATATTCCGAATAGCAGTATCTTCTATATTAGAAACAAATGTCTTAAATTCAGCTTGATTTGACATTCTGAATTTTTCCTCTGCTCTTAAAAATATTATTTTTTTCTTCAATCTTTTATTTTTTTGAAGTTCATTTAAAGCTGCATCTAATTCTTCGGGCAAATCTCCACATTTTATCCCTTGTGCAGACACTAATACAATTTCATAATATTCATTGTCATTCTGTTCTTTTGCCCAAGTATATTTTCTTATGAGAATTGACTGCATCTTTTTCATAAAATCAATAAGTTCAATTCCTGCTTTATTGACACCGAAAACAGTATCTCCCCTCATAATTCTTGCTTCCTCGGAATTTACCATTACCACTTCTGCCATATCATTTTTTTGCAATATAACATAACGACATAACTCCGAAAACGGTACCCTATTTACTTCTGCCCAATCATCATGACTCGGATGGTGATAAATAGCACAGTCCGTAATAATGTTACCACCTAACGATAATGGTGCTAAGATTATTGAACTTTTAATAAATGCAACAATTTTTTCACTGCGTGGAATTTCGTAAGCCTCATATATATTATCTATATTTTTAATCTTACTTGTGTCAAAATTTATTTTTGTATAGGTGTGCGGTATTTCTTTTATTTCAGACAAAAATGATTTTTGCATATAATTTTCTCCTCTGTTACAAATAAAAAAGTAAATGACCGTACTTTTATATACGGTCATTTGTCAGTTATATTAAAATTCAATCCATGAATGCATACCATATGGTGAATTTTTGCATCCTCCTGCCAATTTTACACTTGGACGTTCAGTTCTTTCACCACTATAAGATTTCAATCTTTTTCCACAGAACTGACATTCCCAACCATGCGACCCACCACCAAAGCTTCTAGGTCTATTAAAACTGTCAACCCATTCACGTGCACAAGCCTTTCTATATTCATCCATAATTTTTTCTTCTCTTGCTTTAGCTAACCAACCAATAAGTCCGCCGCCTGTAAAAATTTTCATGATTTTTCCTCCTCCTTATATGATCATATTTGATTATTTAGTTCTTCCAATTCTTTTATTTTTTTCCTCAATATTTTTGCTCTCTCAGGATTAGCTGCAACTCCAATTCCATTTTCAAAGCAATTTGCTAACAATTCCGTTGCACAAAGCACATTTTTCTTATCTGCTTGTGTTAAAAAATACAATGCATAAAAATAATCTTTTTCTACATATTTTCCATTCAAATAAAAATAGCCCAAAGCATATTGTGCCAGTCCATAGTTTTGCCTTGATAAATCACGAATTTCAGCCAAACCAGTTTCCACATCTCCATCATCTATTTTTTTCATAGCATATTCTAACTGATCACGTCGCATTTCTTGAGTCTTTCTTATATTTTCCATACCTTTTAGCATACGTTGTTGAAAATACTTTGTATCCTCTTCACTTAAACCAAAATCTTCATTGATGTTATTCTCATCAAAGCTATTCTCATCTTCCTCATAATTAATCGCTGATATATACGAATTTATAAGAATGTCAGATACTATATTAGAAAATAATTCCGAAAACAATCCCATATTAACTCCTCCTTTATTAATTATTAATTTTAATCTTCTATTTATCATACTAAAACAGAATTATATTTTCATTAAAAATAATGTCTATTTTTGTTATTTCGATTATAACACATCAAATCACAAATTGCAATACTATTGCAATTATTTTTTATTGCTTTTTGTCCTCTTTAATAAGTTTAGCGTTAAAGTATATAATAATATTGAGGTGACTGACTATGCTTAATCAAAAAAAATTTGTTGTAACTCCTAAAACAGAAAGTTCTGTTACTGTTACAGTAAGAATCGAAAAAGAATCACACGACCGACTTGAAGAGTTAGTTTTAAAAAGTGGTCGCAGCAGAAACGAACTTATTAACAAAGCTATTAAATTTGCTCTTGATAATCTTGAATTTGACGACGGAAAAGAGGAATAAAATTATCCCTCTTTTCTTTTGTCGTTGTAGTAATTGAGCAGCGTTGTTATACATATTTCGACCAAGCCGAAAAGCAGCTGTTCAATATACTTGTTGTTTGGTGTTACACTTCCAAGAAATCATCTGCGTACAACATTTCCTCCACCTCCTCCGGCGTAAAGCCGTTATTTAGCAAACAGTCGATTTCATCGCTGTCATACCCGTAATACTGTGCGACGCTCTTTATGTCGTCTACATACTCGTTGGCATTTGAATATTCAAACCCCTTTCGCCAATCGTAACCGCAACTTCCGTATTCGTCAAAGTCAAACTTAGTTTTCTGTATCTTGCCTTTACTTGATATTTTAAGTATTTCACCGTCTTGTATTTCAATATCTTCATAATCTCCACATTTCAAGTCGCGAAACAATTCTGTATCAACAAGTGCTTTCCAAAGTATCGATATTGTTGATGCATACACATATACTTGTCTTTTCTTGAAATGCAATATTGATATTGGACTGTCGCCTTTGACTATGTAAAGATTATCATTTGAATCAAGCACCGAAAACGAGAAACTACCCTCAACTTCTTCAGCCATATATTTAAGGCTCTTAAAATCAAGTTTCTTTTGCGATTCAATCAACTGCACTGCAATATAGCTGTCGGTATCAATAATTGTTGACGGCAATCTAAGTTCACGTCTTAATTTTTTGTCATTGCAAATTATGCCGTTATGTGCAAGTGCAAATTCTTCGTCGCCACACATACCTTTAAACGGGTGATTATTACCGTTAAAATTTAGTGTCCCTTGTGTAGCATGACGAGTATGCCCCATTACTGCAACTGTATTTTTAGGGACACTAAATGTCATTTCATATGCACTCTTACTTTTCTTAAATACAATAAGTTTACCGTTCTTGTTATATGCAATTCCGGTTGCGTCTGTACCTCTGACCGCACTTTCAACGGCAAGTGCTTCCGTTATTTCTGCCATGTCTTTTACCTTATTTCCATATGATAACACACCATACAATCCACACATATCTTACTCCTCCAATCCTCTTATCTTCAAGTATTCCTTTAATTCTGCTTTATCTGCTGATACTGTTTCCGCAAACTCTTTCCATGTCATTGTCTGAAATTCCTCATCCGTCAGATTTATCGCCATTTCACAAAGCAAATCCACAAACTGCAATGTAGCCATAAATGTTTTGTACCTTAACGTACCTCTGAATATTCTTAGTTCAACAGTAAAGGTGTTTGTAAGATTAACTGCCGTGTATCTACCAAGTCCAGATGTTTTTGCACCTTTTAAACTTTCTTTAGGATTATCCATACTGCAACCGTATCTTGACGCCCATCTGTCAGCTTGAGTTTCGGTACGGCGAGAAAATCTCAATATCTTATCCCAAAACTTCTCGAAGAAATACACAATTCTTGCAATAGTGTTTTCCTGCTCCTCTACACTTTCGCCGAGTGCGGCTCTGTTTATATGCACATGCAATCCGCACGTTCCGCTGTTGTGACTGTAATATCCCATTTCAAGTGCTTCGTCTAAAATCTTTTTCCAAAGTATTGTTTTGGTATGATATTCCAAAGTCGCAGGATGACTTACAATTTCAAAACCTTCATCAAGCGAGCCGTCATGCTTGCAATAAATATGCTCATTAATTCGATTGCCTATATTCAAAATTCTCTCGGCATTATCGTCATATTCACCGCCTTCATCTATTTCAAGCTCTATGCCGTAATGCGGTTGTCCCTTGCCGTAAAATATCGGATCCGGTTTGTAGTAATAATCGTGTATTATGGAATCGTTTATTTCGTCATAACAGTTTTGGCAGTACGGTTCATCATTGTGATAACATACATCATCTCGGCAAACGTCATCACCACATTCGGTACAAGTTTCGTATAGATTGTCATAGCAATCTTGGCAATACTCGCCGTTCCTCGAATCGTCACGCCATATACTTCTGCCGCAATGGCTGCACTCCGTCACTCGTTGATTAAAACAGTCGGTACATAATATCGTTCCGTCAAATCTTATTGCATTTTGAGAACTTACTTCTTCTCCGCATAAATCGCATCGTACATTTTTATTTTCTTCACTCATTTTCTTTTCCTCCGTTAATATTCATAATTAAATAGCATTGTTGAATGTGTCACATCGTCTATGACAAAAATCTTTGCACACAAAAAAGGAGTACCTGTTTCAAACAGATACTCCTTTTCATATTCCGGTTGTTCCTGTGAATGAACAATCTTCTGTTTTCCGTTTTCCTCCAATAAGTCGAATACTTGTAAATAGTCCTTTGGCTCGTCCATGGTGTCAATCATATTCCACATTATCACTTGTAACAATAGCGGTACTTTCTCCGCAATCCCGCTTGTAACAAATCTTTTCCCACTAAACATCTCAATCCTCCTTTTCAATTTATTTAGTCTGTGACTATTCACATATATACTATATATTTATAACTTCGGAAAAGCCAAAATAAAAAAACTGCGATATGTTACTTTTTTCAGTAATTATATCGCAGTTTTGATTTTTTGTATTTCATTTGTTGCCTGTGTTATAGATCTCTTTAGCAATATTGACATCTTCCACTACCTAATTATAAATAATACAAATTCAATATTATTTAGTTTATATGAATAAAAAAAAGGGTGATATTACACCCCCTATAAATCATTCAAAAAAAACTAAGGGAAGACCATAGTCCTCCCTTTACAAAAAATAGTACAACTATTTCTTTTGTTATCGCTAACCATTATAACATAGATTTTAAATATTGTCAATAATTTTCTTAAAAAAGCTATAAGAACTTTTTATGATTTGTTGATTTTCAAAATATTGTTTATTTTTCACCATACGTCCATTAACAAAACTATTCAATTCTCTAAATCTATGTTTTTTTATTGTTTCCGGAGTCAGTTCTTTATATACATATATGAGACATACTATTTCATAAATTACTCTACTCTTTAATCGTAGTCTTCTTACACTCGGACTAATACCATATATTCCTGATATAAAATTCGATATTTGCTTGTTAGGCATACAATCACTTTTTCTTAATTGTGATAATATACAATTATTATGTGCACAAGCGTTTCTTAAACTTTTTATACTTGGTATTAATTTTTCATATTTGTTCTCAATATTATGTTCTTTATGGTAATACTCATAAAACTTCAAAAAATCACCAAATGTAATACATTCTAAGAAATCCCACAATCTACATTTACTATAATTTGATATTGTTTCATTGTCATCATCAAATTCAAAACAATAATTAATCAAATCTCCACAGTAAGTAGCGTTTCTTTTATAATATATGTTCTTTTTTATATATTGATACTTTGAATCTGAAAAAAACTTATCTATACTCTCATATCCATCATCATTTACCGATTCTGCTTTTGCTAACAAATCAATTTTCAAATAATGTTCTATATCTAAACACATTTTTATTATTAAAAATCTTAAATGCATATCAATAGTTGATAATTCTCTTAAATATTGAAAATCCAAATCTCTGTATTTCCCTTTATTTTCTCCTGATGGATAGTGATCATACATTTTTCTATACGCAGATACCCGAAAATAATTATTATTTTTCTTTAAAAATTCTTTTGCCTCACTCTCTGAACAATAATTAAAAGTAATTCCCTTCTTTTTCATTTTTTTAATTAAATCTTCTACAGATAAAAGTGGCTTTTCGATAATTAATCACCTTACTTCCAATTATTTTTCATGATTATACCATATATCACAATTTATTTCAACATAAAACAAAAAAATAAAGTTTGATATAATGTTATTTCTAAAAATTATTCATTCTATAGGCTGCCACTATGTTCCAAATAAATAACGTTCAAATTCTCGATTTGTGTTTAAAAGAATTATTTACACTATATTTAAATATATTACAATTCATAAATTAAATAAACAAGAAGCTTTACATGACAAAACTTCTTGTTTATTTAAAATCAATTTATCATATTACATTATAAATTTCTTGACAATTATCTTCACCAAACCATGATTTTGCTGTTTTCAACATTGCATCAGTAGGTTTGTCACAATACACAACCAAATTATCCATTGCTCTAGTACAGCATACGTAAAATAATTTTTGAGTTCTCAATAATACGTCTTGCTTACAGTTTTTATTTTGTGGATCTAATAAATATTTGAAATTATAACTATTCCATTTTCCATTATCTAATATTATTAAAACATTTTTAAACTCTTCTCCTTTAATTTTATGTTGGGTAGATAATGGAGAAAAACCTTCCAAATAATTATATAAACTTATAAATTCAATATATTTCACTTCAGATACACGGCTATATAAATATTGATTACTTTTTATAAAGTCATTTATTGTATCATCTAATATACACAGATCGCTTTTGTCAGCATATGATATTACATCACCAATCGTTTTATTTTCCATACTTGACAGCTCAGAAATCTTATCGTGTATTTTTTCCTTATCTTTAATTGATGTAATTCTGAAAGATGTTCTTCTCAAAAAATCATTATATTTTTTTTCTTTATACATTTTAACTAATGATTGTATTTTAAACAAATGACGAATTAATTTATCCCTTTTTGATTGCGTTGAAGAAGTTTCATCTATTGCTTTCTTATCGGAAATGAGATTATCTTTATCAAAATATATTTTTTTTACATCAATAAATTTCATATTTTTAACCAAGTCATACAATTTTTTATTCTCTGGTTCTTTAATGAAAACTTCAAATTTTGATTTCCCACGATTCTCAACCACCTTCACTTTATCAGAAAAAGTCCATTCAACTTCATTGACAACATCACCAAAGCTTTTATCTTCGTCAATAGAAATATTATTTTCTTTTATATGTTTACAAAATTCATTTTTTAGTTTTATAAGAGGATCTTTATCATAGATTTCCATTAATGACGGAAATCCAGCCGTATCCGCTATCAAATTATGTGTTAATCGGAGTTCTTTGGTTTCTTTTGAATCATTAAAATCCCATCCGACAAAACAACTGGCTTTTTTTAAATTATCATATGATATATTATCACCATATAAAAATTTAATGCTGCCTTGCTTTACAATTCCATTTTCCATATTAGGTGCATTAAAATCTTCTGAAGGTTCTTGCTTAAGATTATCTGTTCGAATTTTATTTGCCAAATCAATTACTGTTTGCGGATTTCTTCGATTTTGTTTTTTTACTATTTCAGTAACTTTTTTTAATTTAATATATTCATTTAAATCGCCTATTCCATTATTATATATGGCCTGCATCGAATCTCCAAAAAAACCAATTATACATTTATTTACATTGTCACCTCTCGGCAAAAAATCAAGTAAAATTTTTACAACTTCTGAAAATGTGTCTTGATATTCATCTACAAATATAAAATCATATTTATTATTCAATATGCTACACAATTTCGGATATTTTTCAAACATTTGATTTGCTAATATAATAATTTCATCATGAGATATTTCGCCATAATCTATACGAAGATGTTCTGTGTATTTTATTCCATCTTGAAAATTATTATCATATGGAGTTTCAACTTTTATATTTTTAAAAATTTGCTTATTTATTCCTTCAACAAGAGTTTCTTTCAATTCTTTCTGATAAGAATATATATTTTCCCACAAAAAATCATGTATAGTTGCAATTTTAAGTTTTTTATTAGCAACTCTGTTTTCAATTTCATGAACTGCTGCATTTGTGTATGTAATACACGCTATTTTCGATAATGGATTTTGAGAATAAATTTCATTAATAATCGAAACCAATGAATAAGTTTTTCCGCTTCCGGCACCACCATTTAGTACAAAATTTTTCTTATCATCTATAAGTTTAAATATTTCTGAAACCTCGTCTTCTGTTACTTTTGAAGCCATTCCAACCCCTCCTTTATGTAACTTGGTATTTCCCAATTAGCAAAATCTTTTCCATCCACACTTTCACTATTTAACAAAATGTCCATTGCAAATGATGTTTTTTTATTAACACAATCCTTTGCCAAATCATAACTATCTACTGATTTATTGAATATTTTTTTAACATTTTTCAAACCTTGAAAGTCTGAGTTACACTGCGTAATATTTTCTTTCTTAGTCTTTTTGCCACGTTCAGTAAATAAATTTCTATTCAAATGAAAAAATGCGTCTTCAAAGCTTCGTGCATTATATTCTTTCCCATCTTTATTATATTCTTTTATTTGATACACAATTAAAACATTTCCGTTCTCATCAGATTCCCACGATAAATTGCCATTGTCATCATATATGCCGGTTATTATCTTATCAGTAAGAGTTAGATTTGTAAGTATGTATTTTTCGCTAGCCTTTTGGTCTTCCATTTCAGTTTTATTTTTTGTATTTTGGCTATCAATTTCAAGTCTTTTTTTCAAATAATATTTTATAGCCGGATTACTTGTATGTGTACCATCATTAACTCGACTCGCTTGAAGAGTTGGTTTATTATCTTTATTTGTTTGATAACATTCAGTATCAATATCAGTAATTATAAGAGTTTTAATTCCTATAAACTGAATAAATTCTGCATATATCTCTGCGTAGTTTCCAACTTCTATAATAGAAATGTTTTGAGAAGAAAGTGGAATATCATATTCATTTTCTTGGTCTAACTTTTTTATCATTGCCGGAAGAAGTATTCGTTCTGTATCTCCCTCAATTAGTACTATTTTGTCAGCAAAAAAAACTTCTGCACGGTTTAATGTCAAATACTGTTTCAAGAATTTAAAATGATTATTCTTTGAACCCTTTTCTTTTTGATACATTATTTCCAAATCGCTTAAATTCTTAGATATAACATTATCTCCCTCATTAGTTTTAAAAAAATACTTAATATCATCAAAATCGCATTCTGCAACTATATGCGAAGAATGAGTAGTCATAAATGTTTGCAAATTTATCTTCTTCTCACTTTTATTTATTTTTCTACCTTCTTCTAATAATTTTTTTATATTTTTAATAAATATATATTGCATTTGTGGATGTGTATGTGCTTCAGGTTCTTCTATAAATAGAAGATTAATGTCTGCCGGTGACTCATCCTTCTTAGATTCCTTTCGAAAATCACATAGTTTTATCTCAATATTCATAATAATACTAAACAAATTTAAAAATCCTAAGCCATTATAATTTTCCGGCAGCGTACCATTTTGATTACCGTAAACAACCGTAGTGTTATTTCTTAACAAATTCATCTCTTTAATTCGAGAAATAACCTTTAATACAGTTTCATTTTTTCTCATACCACCAAATTCTGATATTCTTTCAGTTAACTGTTGAAATACATTCACATATATTCCACTAAATTCCTCATCGGTTTTATCTAATGCATCTTCAAATTCCCCTGATATTCTTGTATTATTACTTTCCATATCTTTAGTTCTTTCATAATACATACCAGCTAAAGTCGACAATTCTTCATCTTCAGTATTGGAAACATTTCTTCTTGCCCCGACATAACTAAATGCAATTATTTTTGAAATATCAATATCTTTATTATCTATAAATTTATAAATATCATTATCAACCTCGCCTTTTAAGTGATTATATAGTACACTGTATCGCTTAAATTCAAAATATATTTTATGTTTTTTATCCATGAATTTTGTAAATGCCTTTTCATTAGAAAGATTTTTTCGTGAGTTCCTATATGCATTAAAATCATCCCTTAATTTTTCAATATCTTTAAGAAAATAACAAAATCTAAGTACTACTGTTTTATTATCCGGATCCAAATCCAAAAAAAGTTCACTTATATTAGTTAAATCATCTTCATTTCCATATTCTATGTATATATCTATTTGAATACCCTTCAATTCATCTTCTGAAAAATCATTTTTTCCATCAATCACATCATATAATCTATTCTGAAAAGCCATACTGAAATCAAAATAATTAAACTTACCTACTTCTGATTTACTACCAATGCATTTACTTAATGCGGATAATAGAGATGTTTTTCCACAATTGTTTTTGCCTATGATAAGAGAAAGTTCTTTTTCACAATTTATACTTGTTTGTTTTAGTAATCTAAAATTATTAATGTCTATTTTAGAAATATTCATAAATTCAACCTCATTTCACATTTTATATTGACTTCATTGATTTATAATCCATAGATAATTGCATAACTATCTTGCACATTTTGAGCAAGGGCCTTTGCCGCTGGCTTGTGCTGCTGACAGAGTGGTTGCTCTTGCATTTTTACCGGCACAGCTTGCGCTGTAATGATATTTCTTTCCAGATGGGGTTACATATACTGTTGAACCGCGTACAACGCCGCTTGATGATAAGCTGCCACTTGAGCCGCCGCTTGAACTTCCGCTTGAGCTACTATTAGTTTTCGGCGGAGTATACGGTTCGGTATACCAACCTACTTTTTTATATGCATCTACCTCTGACTTCAACGTATATCTTGTTCTTCCGTCTGCCGAGAGCAAAATTCCCAATGTTTAAACACTTCATAATTTATTCTTTAAATTTATTTTCCTCATCCTTTCGCTTTGTAGATTTTCAGCTTTTATTCCAAATATACAAAATTATGTAGTGATAATTGAATTTATTATATCATTTTCGATAAAATATGTCAATATATTCCACAGAATATATCTTTATGCATACAAAAAAAAACGGTTTAAACATCTCGTTTAAACCGTTCAAAATCTTATTCCACTTCATATTCAACCGTGGCAAGTTCATTCATTTCGATGTCATACAGAGTTGCCGTAACAGTTCCGCTCGGTGTAAAATCCTTTGGATTCATCACTCTATATTCGCCTGCACCGTTTGTGATTACCTTTCTGTCTCCGACATTATCTCCGCACTTAAATCTGACTATATAAGAAGCTTCTTCCGTAACGGTAATATAAACACTGCCGTCTTTATAAGTAATACCATACTCCCAATCTTTCTTCGGCAATGTAATCTTCACATTACCATATTCAGAGGTATATAGCTCATATCCTTCTTCTGTCATTGTCGACGGTTTTGTATACTTTTTTGTCCACACCGATTCGTCCGATAAATTTGGGATTGTTTTTTCTTCCGTTACGTTCGGATAACCCTCAAGCGAACGAATAATTTTTCCGCTTTCGGTCAATGTCGGGTCTTCAGATATGCTCCAAGCACCCCACCAATGAGCATAAAGCGTCACATCATCGCCTGAAATTTCTTCAAAGTTTTCAACTTTTGTTCCGCCGACTTTTTCGGTGTACCAACCGCCAAACACCAAACCATCTCTTGTCAGCTCGTCAAACGAACCGTCGCCATCTGTCCAATAATTGCTGATATATTTGCTACTTGTCGTGTTTCCGCCGCTGTAATTTGAGTCAAATGTAACATTGCGTTCCTTTATATCAGTCGGAAGCGGAATAGTCTTTACCACAATCACACCCACCGGCATATCGTTTTCATAATAATCTCTTACAACCTCAATGTTATTTCCGTTTTGCCTTAGTCGACAGAAAACAACATCTTTAATATTCTTGATTGCATATGTATAATATTTATTGGTTTCAAAGCTATAAAGATACACTGTGGATTGACTCGTTACAAAGCTCGGTCTAAAGAAACAAATATATTTGCTGTCCTCAGTTATAATATAGCTTGTCGGTTTCGCTCCGTTTTCTTCTGATGAAGGTATAAGTGTTTCTGTAAAATCAGAAGTAGTTTTCACTTTGTCCATATCAATATAGTAGAATTTCTGAATATCATCATTCCATATAAATTGCATATAAAAACCGGTAAACATATCATATTTTTCATAAGTCGTATCCGTACAATGCGTAGCATAATCTACATATCCTGCTCTGTTCAATACAGTATCACTTACTAAAAAGTACCCACGACTCACTGTGCCCAGCAAATCGGGAACAGGGTCATCTGCCGTAACATCAACATGATATTTTTTTCCGCCGATTGTAACGCAGCTCCAAGCATGAAGTTGCGGATCCTCACCCAAATGTAGCGGTTTTCTTCCCAACACATACGTTGCCGTCACTCCGACTCTGCCAAGTAGGTCGTTATATGCATTAGCATAACCGTCACAAACGGCATAACCCTCTACAATCGCACCGTACGCAGTGTGTGCATTCGGTCTTGATGTCGTCACATCATACTGACAATTCATCACAAGCCAGTCGTGAAGTGCCAATGCTTTTTGAAGTTCCGTCATATCCTTGCCCTTATTTTTGCCGAGAGCCTCACGAAGTGCTTTATCGACCGCCGCCTCATATATGGTTTCTTTATCTTCGTCCGAAATGACATCTGTTACCGTAACGGCATCTGAAAGCGGGTTCATTGTTTCTAATCCGTCCCAATACATAACCTTGTCGCCGTTTTTTACATTAAGCACCGTACTGCTGCTTTCCGTCACATACTCTTTCACAACCTTTGTAAGTTTTCCGTCCTCGTCATACGATGCAACAATCGCAACACCCGACGTGCCGTTTCCGACAACTGCTTTGCCATCCACTACAATAATTGCCAAGTCTGCCGCCGAAACACTCACCGACATAACAAACAAACCTATCAGCACCGCAATTACTGATATTAATTTCCCATAGTTTTTCATATTTATCCCTCCCTTAAACGCAATAATATCACGTTCTTTTATAATAATTATATCAGAACGCTATAATATTTTCTACTGCTTTAATAAAAAAATATACAGGTAAGCCTTATTTAAAATAGACTTACCTGTTTCACATTTTATCTTCTGTCGTTCTTTACACCTGTCTTATAATCATAAAAAGAATATGCCTCGTTAAGAGCAAAATTTCCTAAAGTTTTAAAGACATCATCTTTAAACTCATTTTGTTTCATTTCGCCCTTTTCATTTATATATCTGTACATTTCGCCTTGATAAAAATACAAATTGTTTTGATTTGCCGCCGAATAAACAAGTCCAAAATACAATACATCATTATTAAAATAATAAATTCGATTATACTTAAAACCGTTTACACCTGACGGAATATCTATTCTCAGAATTTGATCTTCGAGAGTATAATACTTTACACCGCCGTCAATCTCTGAAACCTGAAGTGAACCAAGACTTTTATCTGTATTTTCTCTCAATTTATTGATTATGCTTGATTTCGTTCCGACGCCTTTTATCTCAGCCGACGGCATATTATTTTCATATGTATTTGGTATTTCACCGTCATTCAGCTTTACCGCCGACCACTTTATCGCCTCCGACGTCAAAATCGGATTGGCAGGTTTTTGTCCTTGGTTGTGTCCGCTTACCAAAAAGTATCCCGCAAAGCCTGACGCAACCGCCAAAAATATAACCGTTACAACCACAATTACAACAATAGCGATTTTATTGTTTGGCTGATACCCCTCAGAATTAAATTGTTGAGATTGTTCATTGGTTTTTACAATTTTTTCACCGGTCATTGGATCAAAGTTATAGTCATCTTTAATAATTTTTTCGCCGGTCATTGGATCAAAATTATAGTCATCTTTAATAACTTTTTCACCGGTCATTGGATCAAAATTATAATCTTCTCTGTTCATATCATTATCCCCCTATCTGACGTATGCACTTGTCACATATCCGACCATACCGTTATAATTAACCTTATCATATCCGTTGTACGAGCCGAGATATTCAACTGCCGCTCCGACAGGAATTTCACAAATGTATTCCGCCGGCTCTGACGGTGTTTTTCTTAAATACACCGAATTTTGCACTCCTGAAATATGATAAATCGGATTTCCACCTGTGTAGACATGAGGATCTGTTGATGTCAAATATTCCGCTTTGGCATAACCGATTTGTCCCTTGTATTTTATTTTGTAGAAACCGTTTGTAACATCCTCAATATATCCTACAGGTTCACCCCAAGGGATTGTACAGATATTTTCCGAATTTTCTTCCGCATACTTTCTTAAATATATTGAGTTCTGTACATTAAAAACATACATTGTGAATTTAACCGATACATCGGACGAGCCTGTCGCATGTTGCACCGGTTCAGCAGGTTTGGCATTTTTATTGCCTGCCTGTTGAATTGCAATATTCGCGTCTTCCGTAAGATACTTTGTCATTACAAAGCCTTCTTGTCCGCCATACTTAATTTTTGAAAAATCATCATTTTCCTTTTTTACAAATTCAACCTGCGTGCCAAGCGGAATTGTGGTAATCTGTTCACCGTTTTGGTCCGGAGTTTTCCTCAATGTTACACTTTCATTCGCATTTACAATGTACATAACCTTTGTCGGATTTTCTGTCGGTGCCGGTGTTGCAAGAGTTTTATCGACAACCTTGTCACACAACACATATCCGTCCACTCCGTTTACTCTTATCTTATAAAAACCGCCATGTGCAAGTGCCAAAAAGCTTACCGTTTCATTTGCTTTTGTCTGCATAAGCACTGCCGAGCCTTTATCGGGATTTTCATAAACATTCGTACCGTCATCTAAAATTGTATATGACATACCTTCATTAATGCTGTTTAAACTTACATTTCCGTTGCTTGCATTATTGAATGTTGACGCATACTTTTGATATGCAAAAACAACTCCGCCGACAGACAGCAATGCAACTGCCGCACATATAACGCAAACAGCGATTAATTTGTTCCTTGAATTCATTCCCCTCATCCTTTCGCTTAACAGATTTAAGTTTTTATTACAGATATACAAAATTATATAATAATAATTAAAAATATTATATCATTTTCGACAACAGTTGTCAATATATTCCACAAAATAAAAAACGGTTTAAATTTTTCGTTTAAACCGTTCTTCAAATTTATACCACAGGTTCCATTGTACTTTTTTCAACAGTATATACGCATTGTTTCACCGTTATATCCTTTGTATTTTTACCTGCCATTTTGCAGTCCGCCACCTCTACCACTGCATGCGGCATATTTGTTTTTCTCCAAAGCTGCGGGTCAAAAGCGTCCTCTTTATACTTCGACTCAAACACTTTTGCATTACCTTCCGAACCGAAAAGTATAACTTTTTTATCAAAAGTCGCAAGACCCTCAACTTCTGTGGGACGGCCCACTCCTGTAAATACTGCTAAAGTTACTTTAAAGAAATACTTCAAATCAACCGAATAAAAACCTCTGTTAAACGGCACAGCCTCAATATCCGTAAACACCCAAATCACTTCGGCTTTTGTGCATTTAACGTTTATTGCTCTGTCCACAATATCCTGACCGCACGAAGTCAAGTACACGCGTACATTTTCCAAGCAATCTTTATCCCTGCAACTGTCATATATCTTATCAGTATGTACACACACTGCTTCACGGAAATTTGTATCACAAGGATATTTTCTTTCTCTTCCGCAGTCATTACAGCAATTTCTGTTACAATCAGCCATTTATTATCATTCCTTTCTATGTTTTTGGGGTTTTCCCTTGGTATAGAATATGAAACTCACCGAAAAGTGTTACTTTTACCGATTATTTTAAATTAAAGTCTGAAAATTGCAAACATTTCTATTTGGATTATGATATAATATGAAAAGTTTAGAAGTATCACGAAAGGAATTAAAACATGAATAAAATCACAGTAACCACAAACAAAAAAGCGTCTATGTCCGATTTTTACGGTATATTTTTTGAAGACATAAACCATGCCGCCGACGGCGGACTTTACGGTGAAATGATACGCAACAGGGCGTTTGAATTTTCACCTATGGACAATCCGTCATATCAGGCGTTGACGGCTTGGAAACGTATTGAAGAGGGCGGTGCGTCGGTATCGTCATTTGTATCAAACAAATCACCGTTTTCAAAGCGAAATCCAAATTATCTTATTCTTGAAATTAATAAAACAGGCACAAGAGCCGGCATAAAAAATCTCGGCTACAACAGCGGTATTGCGGTAAAGGAAAATGAAAGCTACAATTTTTCATGCTACGCAAAAAGTGACAAGCCTTGTGAAATAACAGTTTCAATAGACAACGCATACGGTGAAGTCATTACAGAAAAGTCGCTTAACATCACGTCAAACGAATGGACGGAGTATTCATTTACATTAACATCACCTGTTGACGATTTTTCGGCAGTGCTTGCAGTCACATCAAAGCAAGAATGTAAATTCTGTCTTGATTTTGTATCGTTATTCCCCGTAAAAACCTACAAAAACCGTAAAAACGGTATGAGAAACGACATAGCCGAAATGCTTGCGGACCTAAAACCTAAATTTATGCGTTTTCCAGGCGGTTGTCTTATCCACGACGGCACACTTAATTCCGACGACAGAAACTCAATGTACCGTTGGAAAAACACAATCGGTGCTGTAACCGACAGACCGTCACGACGTAACAACTGGCGATACAATCAATCGTTGGGACTCGGATATTTTGAATACTTCCAATTCTGTGAGGACATCGGTGCAAAGCCTCTGCCTGTACTTCCTGCCGGATATAATCCGCATATGGAGCAAGCCGTTCCGCTTGACGAAATGCAGGAATGGATTGATGACGCGCTTGACCTTATCGAATTTGCCAACGGCAATGCCGACACGAAGTGGGGCAAAATAAGATGTGATATGGGACACGCCGAGCCGTTCAATCTTGAATATCTTGCAGTCGGCAACGAAGAAGTCGGTCAGGGCTTTTGGGACAGATATGACCTTTTCCACAAAGCCATAAAAGAGAAATATCCGCAAATAAAAATAATCAATTCCGCAGGGCCTTTCCCGCAGGGCGGTGAATTTGAACGCGGTTGGAACAACGCAAAAAAGAACGGCTCTGACCTTGTTGACGAGCATTACTACACATCACCCGAATGGATGCTTGCCAACTGCCACCGTTACGACAATATGCCGTCAGACGGTCCGAAAGTATTCTTAGGCGAATACGCGTCATGGGGCAACACATATTACAACGCACTTATCGAGGCGGCATATATGACAGGACTTGAAAACAACGCACACGCAATCGGTCTTGTATGCTATGCACCACTTTTATGCAATGTTGACTACATAAACTGGCAGCCCGATATGATTTGGTTTGACAATCACAGAGTATACGGCAGTGCAAATTACTATGTACAAAAAATGTTTATGAACTGCACAGGCAACAATCTGCTTGACGTAAAGCACGACGGTTTTGACAAGCCTATCACTCTTGGCAGTGACAAAATCAGCGGTAATATTGAGATTGAAGCTGACAGATGCAGTGCGGAATTTTACGATATTAAAATCACCGACATCACAACAGGCAATGTAAAAACATACGACAACCTATCATTTAACAATGGCGGTAAAGCCGTTATAGACAGCATAGACTCAAATCATTACAAAGTCGAATCTACCGCTAAACGCACAGCAGGCGACAAAGGTTTCCGCCTGTTCTTCGGCAAGTCGGACGATAAAAACTTAATTCAATGGTTTATCGGCGGTTGGCAAAATCAAGACACAGAAGTCAACGCACAAGTAAACGGACGCGGTTCGTGCCTTGACCACAACATTTTCTCCGTAATGACAGGACAGGAATACAAGCTTTGCCTTGAAGTCAACGGCAGAAATATTACTACATATATAAACGGCAAAACCGCAAACACTGCAATCGACAAACAGCCTGTTATGGAGGAATTGTACTACACCGCAAGCAGTGACGATAACAACATTTATATTAAAGCGGTCAATGTGCGTGACACTGAAATAACATCTGAAATATGCGTTGAGGGCGTAAACGGCATTAACGCAAACATAACGGAACTTTCCGGCAATTCGCTTAATGATATGAATGATTTCGACAATCCGAAAAAGGTATCGCCGAAAACATCAGCTTTAACCGCCGTATCAAATACATTTGAATACACATTCCCGCCACAGAGCGTTACAATATTTACTGTACAGAAATAAAAAAATCATAAAGTTCCTCAAACGTCGAAACTTTAGATTTTATGCCATTTCTGTCGCACATGTCGCCAGAAATGATTTTTAATGAGGTTAGCACCTCAAACTCCCAATAACAAAGTAAACAAAACCTTAACGGTTTTGTTTACTATCTAAATCGGGCGATTACAATCGTCCGATTTTTTTGTAATCAAATATTACAAAGCGGAATAAATATAAACAAAAGGGGGTATCCGTATGGAAAGCTTTGAAACTGCTGCACCGATAATAGTTCTTGTCTGTTCACTTACCGCACTGTTATTTTCATTCATCAAATTTTACTCCGTAAAGCGAAAAAGCGAAGGTACGGATATGATGAAAAGCATCAGCGTCAAAATACGCAAAGGTGCAATGGCATATCTTAAACGGCAATACAAAACGGTCGGCATATTTTTTGCGATTATGTTTTTCATTTTGACCGTACTTGCGGCGAAAAGATTTCTAAGTCCGTTTGTGCCGTTTGCATTTTTGACAGGCGGATTTTTTTCGGGATTATCGGGATATGTGGGAATGAATATCGCCACATATGCCAACACACGCACCGCGAACGGTGTTCGTGACGGACTTAACAAGGGTTTAAAAATCGCGTTTGCGTCAGGCTCTGTTATGGGGCTTACCGTTGTCGGTTTAGGACTTTTCGATATAAGTGTGTGGTTTATTCTTTTGAAATTCGTGTTCAAACTCAACATAAATGACGTTATGACAGCTATGCTCACATTCGGTATGGGTGCAAGTTCAATGGCACTGTTTGCACGCGTGGGTGGCGGAATATTCACAAAAGCGGCTGATGTCGGAGCGGATTTAGTCGGCAAAGTCGAAGTCGGTATACCTGAGGACGATCCGCGTAATCCTGCCTGCATTGCCGATAATGTCGGCGACAATGTCGGTGACGTTGCAGGAATGGGTGCTGATTTGTATGAATCGTATGTCGGCTCGATTATTTCGTGCGGAGCGCTTGCATCGGCGGCAGGGCTTGGCTTTAACGGTGTACTTGTGCCGATGCTTATCGCCGCAATCGGCATAATTGCGTCTATTATCGGCACATTTTTCGTTTCGACAAAGGAAGGTGCAACGCAAAAATCGCTTTTAGGCTCATTAAGACGCGGTACATACATTGCGTCAATTCTGTCGGCAGTCGGCTCGGCATTTCTTATTTTCACATTACTTCCCGACAATTCAAATGTAATTTGGGCGGTTATTTCGGGACTTATCGCAGGCGTGATGATAGGATATTTCACAGAGTATTACACGTCAGACTCTTACAATCCTACAAAAAACCTCGCAAAATCTTCAAATACAGGCTCGGCGACAATCATAATAGACGGTATCGCACTGGGAATGTCGTCAACGGCGATACCTGTTATTATAATCGGAATTTCGGTAATTATAAGCTACTTTACCGCAGGAGGTATGGCAAGCTTTGAGGACGGACTTTACGGAGTTGGTTTGTCGGCAGTCGGTATGCTTTCAACACTCGGCATAACGCTTGCGACAGATGCATACGGACCTGTTGCCGACAACGCAGGAGGTATTGCGGAGATGTCAGGACTTCCCGATATAGTGCGTGAAAGAACGGACGCACTCGATTCACTCGGCAACACGACCGCCGCAACAGGCAAAGGTTTTGCAATAGGCTCGGCGGCACTGACCGCGCTTGCACTGATAGTTTCATACACCGATAAAATAACCGAAATGGGAATTGAACTTAATCTTTCCGTCACTAATCCCGCAGTGCTTATAGGCTTATTTTCAGGGGCAATGCTGCCGTTTTTGTTCAGTGCAATGACTATGAGAGCTGTCGGACGTGCGGCACAAAAAATTGTTGTTGAAGTAAGACGTCAGTTTAAAGAGATAAAAGGATTGATTGACGGAAAAGCAGAGGCTGATTATGAAACGTGCGTTGACATATGCACAAAATCTTCGCTAAAAGAGATGATTTTCCCCGCCGCACTCGGAATACTTGCACCGATAATTGTCGGATTGGTGCTTGGGTGCAACGGTGTTGTCGGTATGCTTGCAGGTGCTTTAATATCCGGTTTTGCACTTGCTGTAATGATGGCTAATTCGGGCGGTGCTTGGGATAATGCGAAAAAATATATCGAGGCAGGTAATTTCGGTGGTAAAGGCAGCGAAAATCATAAAGCCGCCGTTGTAGGCGATACGGTCGGTGATCCGTTTAAAGATACTTCCGGTCCGTCCGTTAATATATTGATTAAACTTCTGTCTATGGTTTCAATCGTTTTCGCCGCACTTATCGCCACATACGGCGGTATGGGGCTGTTTTAGGCATACAAAAAGGCAAGCCACATAAGTTGACTTGCCTTAAATTTCTTATTAGCCTTGTGTATTATAGCTGTAGTTTGGAGCCTCTTTAGTGATATAAATATCATGAGGATGGCTTTCCTTTAGACCTGCACCTGTAATTCTTACGAACTTACCGTTTTCCTTTAGTAGAGGAATTGTCTTAGTACCGCAGTAACCCATACCCGAACGCAGACCGCCGAGTATTTGGAATATAGTATCAGAAACAGGGCCCTTATAAGGTACACGACCTTCAACACCCTCCGGAACAAGTTTCTTTGAACCTGTCTGGAAGTATCTATCCTTACTTCCACATTCCATTGCTGCGATTGAACCCATACCTCTGTAAACCTTGAAACGTCTGCCTTGGAATATTTCAAATTCGCCAGGGCTTTCGTCACAGCCTGCAAGCAAGCTACCAAGCATAATAACGTCCGCACCTGCCGCAACAGCCTTAACAACATCGCCCGAATACTTAACACCGCCGTCGGCGATAACAGGGATATTGTACTTCTTTGCAACTTGGCTTACGTCATATACAGCAGTAATCTGCGGTACACCGATACCTGCAACGACACGGGTTGTACAGATTGAACCCGGACCGATACCGACCTTAACACAGTCTGCGCCTGCGTTAATAAGTGCCTCTGCCGCCTCACCTGTTGCGATATTTCCTGCGATTAAGTCCAAATCAGGGAATGCCTCCTTGATTTCCTTAACCTTATTTATGATATTCTTACTGTGACCGTGTGCACTGTCAAGTACAACAACGTCAACACCTGCATCATATACAGCCTTAACTCTTTCCAATGCATCGTTTGTAACACCGATTGCCGCACCGACCAAAAGTCTGCCGTTCTTATCTCTTGCAGAATTCGGATAACGGATAGCTTTTTCAATATCCTTTATTGTAATAAGTCCTTTTAAGTGATTTTTCTCATCAACTATCGGCAACTTCTCAATCTTGTGCTTTGAAAGAAGTTTCTGTGCCTCTGAAAGAGTTGTTCCGACAGGAGCAGTTATAAGATTTTCGCTTGTCATAGCGTCTTTAATTTTCTTTGCAAAATCTGTTTCAAATCTCAAGTCACGGTTTGTAATTATACCGATAAGCACGTTATTGTCATCACAAATCGGAACACCTGAAATTTTATATTTACCCATAAGCTCATCTGCGTCTTTTAGCGTATGGTTTTCAGAAAGACTGAACGGATTGGCTATAACGCCGTTCTCACTTCTCTTTACTTTATCAACTTCCGCAGCCTGCTGTTCAATCGTCATATTCTTATGAATTATTCCGATTCCGCCCTCTCGTGCGATTGCAATAGCCATTGACGACTCTGTAACAGTATCCATTGCCGAACTCATCAGCGGTATGTTAAGCGTTATGTTTTTAGTTAGTTTTGTTGTTAAGTCAACTTCGTTAGGTGTAAAATCAGATGCTTGCGGTACAAGTAATACATCATCAAATGTAAGACCTTCCTTAGAAAATTTTTCTTCCATTCTTATAACTCCTCTCATTAGTATTAATTTTATTAATTATAACAAATTTTGCGGTTTTTTTCAAGACCTTTTTTACGTCATTTTAAAGTTTATTATAATTGATTAATATAGTCTGTAAGGCATATTCGCATTGTGGCAATATCACTAATTTTGAAAACTTCGCCCTTTAATCTCGACGAACCCGCAAGTCCCTTGATATACCACGCAATATGCTTTCTCGCCTCTTTTATTCCGCGGCTTTCGCCCTTTTCTTCAACAAGCATTTCAATATGTTCCAACGCTTGTGCAAGTCTGTCCTGAGGAGTCGGTTCAAAGTTCACTTTGCCGTTTTTCAGATATTCGTTTACCTGTCTGAATATAAACGGATTTCCCTCGCAGCCTCTGCCTATCATAACCGCGTCACAACCCGTCATATCAATCATTCTTTTCGCATCCTCGGCACATTTTATATCGCCGTTGCCGATTACCGGAATTGAAACCGATTCTTTTACTTTCTTTATTATATCCCAATCCGCCGTTCCGCTGTAAAACTCTGCCCGCGTTCTGCCGTGTATCGCAATCGCCGCCGCTCCGCCTTGTTCTATAATCTTTGCAACTTCAACTGCATTTATACTGTCATCGTCCCAACCTTTACGAATTTTTACCGTCACAGGCACAGGCGACGCGGAAGAAACTTTATGCACTATCTCGCCTATTTTTTCGGGTGTCTTAAGCAATGCGCTGCCGTCACCGTTGTTTACGATTTTAGGTGTGGGACAGCCCATATTTATATCTATTATATCAGGTTTTACCGCCATAACTTTCGGTATCACTTCCGCCATTATATCAGCGTCAGAGCCGAATATTTGTATCGCACAAGGACGTTCTTCGTCATCTATCCGCATTAAATCGGCGGTTTTTTTATCGTTGTAGTACAGTCCTTTCGCACTCACCATTTCCGAATACACAAGTCCTGCACCGTATCTTCGGCATATTTTTCTGAAAGGTAAATCAGTTACTCCCGCCATCGGTGCAAGAAATACGTTGTTTTCTGTTTCAAAATTTCCTATTTTCATTGTTTCGCCTTTTATTTTTCCCTTTGTTTTTGATTATATCCAAAACAGACAAGCCTGTGTTATGTTTTTGGCTTGCCTTTCGATTTGCCACCACTCCGTCACTTCGTGACACCTCTCCTCAAGGAGAGGCTTTTCGTATGGCTCCCATTGAGGGGAGCCGGCGGCGTAGCCGTCTGTGAGGTGGCTTTACCTTGCCTTTCGATTTGCCACCACTCCGTCACTTCGTGACACCTCTCCGCAAGGAGAGGCTTTCGTATGGCTCCCATTGAGGGGAGCTGGCGGCGTAGCCGTCTGTGGAGTGGCTTTACCTTGCCTTTCGATTTGCCACCACTCCGTCACTTCGTGACATCTCTCCTCAAGGAGAGGCTTTCGTATAGCTCCCATTGAGGGGAGCCGGCGGCGTAGCCGTCTGTGGGGTGGCTTTACCTTGCCTTTCGATTTGCCACCACTCCGTCACTTCGTGACACCTTTCCTCAAGGAGAGGCTTTCGTATGGCTCCCATTGAGGGGAGCTGGCGGCGTAGCCGTCTGTGGGGTGGCTCTTTTCTCTTTTCGCTCTTATCTGCCACTCTGGCGACCGATGATCGCCCCTACGAACGTTAAATTATCTTCTTTTTGAGTATTCCAATATTTTATGATTATTTGAGAAGAACTGCAAATTTGCGTCAAAATACAAATGTGAAACTTCGCCCTTATTCATTTCACCGTTTTCGATTTTATTTGCACAATCCCATGTTGTATCGACAATCATCCACCTGCCGTCAACGTAAACTTCATTCCATGCGTGATTTTGTTCGTCAGTTGCAATACTTATGTCTGTCCACGCGGTATCATTACCGACACCAAGTGCGTATCCCGACACGACATTACACGGTATATCAATACTTCTGCACAGCGACGCCATAAGCGTTGCAAAACCAAGACACACTGCCTTACGGCTCTTTACTATATCCGTTGCGTAATACGGCGGTGCCTCGTCACTTGCAAGGCTGTCAACGTCATAATACATATAAGAACATATCCAATCGTGCAACGCAAGCACTTTTTCATAGTCTGTCGTTTTATCCGCCGTAAGCTGTTCGGCGATAGAGATTATACTGTCACTGTTTGACTGTATAGACGCGGTGTATTTAAGCGCCTCTTTAATTGACTTATCCTTTTCATACATCGCCTTATTATGTTCAAACACAGGTGACTGTTCGATAACCCAACCGCCGTTGCCGTCACGCACAAGTTTTACATAATTATACACCCAGCTTTCAAACTGTCCGTAAGGCCTATCACCGGTATACACGTCAACACCGACAGATGCGCCGTCCGTTTTCGGAATTGATATTGTTTTATTGAAACTATTTTCGGAATTTGCCGTAATCGAAACCTGTTCAAGCGTTTCACCGTTTTCATCGATAAATGCCGCAATCAAATTTGATTTACTTCTTGAGCCGACAATTCCGAATATCTGTATTCTGTCATAATCCGCAATCATAGAAATATTTTCGTTCGGATAAAACGAAAGCATAGGACTGTTCTGTATATACGCATTGACCGCCACATCTGACGGATCAATAGGTAAATCCTCCTGTTTTATCATTGCCATAAGCTCGGACGGTGTAGGAATATAATCCGTCACCCTCGAAAGCCGTTCGGACAATGCCGAAACTGACTCAGTAACCTCCGGACAATTTTCTTTAAGATACGGAACATAACTTCCGAAATTCAAGAAAAAGTCTGTCTGCGAATTAATCACGGCTATTCCTATTGCTAATATCAAAAGTATGGCAAAAAATTTCTTTATCTTTTTCATATCATACCACCATACCAAAATCAAATTTTATATAAAAAATGCTGCGACCTAAGTATATTCTTAAGCCGCAGCATCTTCCTTATTGGAGGCGCCACCCAGATTTGAACTGGGGAATAAAGGTTTTGCAGACCTCTGCCTTACCACTTGGCTATGGCGCCGGATACAAATAACAAAAGACGCATATTTTTGCGTCTTTTGTCTTGTAGTAAATGGAGCGGAAGACGAGATTCGAACTCGCGACGTTCACCTTGGCAAGGTGACGCTCTACCACTGAGCCACTCCCGCATTTTTCACAATTCATAGAATTGTGAAGTGGTGCCTTCGGGTGGAATCGAACCGCCGACACAGGGATTTTCAGTCCCTTGCTCTACCGACTGAGCTACAAAGGCATATGGCGACCCGGATGAGGCTCGAACTCACGACCTCCAGCGTGACAGGCTGGCGTTCTAACCAACTGAACTACCGGGCCATAACACTTTATTTTCATAAAGTGTATTTGGTGGGAGTTACAGGGCTCGAACCTGTGACATCCTGCTTGTAAGGCAGACGCTCTCCCAGCTGAGCTAAACTCCCATTTGCGCTGACCTGTTGTGTCGGCCAACAACATTGACTATTATAGCAGACCTTTTTTACTTTGTCAACACTTTTTTTAAAAAAATTTTTATTTTTTTAAAAAAGATTTTTTTTGGTTATTTTTGACTGATATTTATATTTATTTTTATGTTTTTATGGTGTATAATATTACTAATATAAAATGTATGACTTAGAGGAGGAAACACTTATGAAGAAATATATAAAAAAGTTAATTTCAATTCCCTCTATATTGGCGATAAGCATTTCATTGCTTACTGCGTGTTCTGTTCCGCAGAGCGAATCGACTCCTTCTCCTTCGGAGAAATCAGCAAATGAAACCGTCTATGCTTTTGTCGGAAAAGATATACAAAATCCGTATAGCCAAAAAGTTTTTGAGGGTTTTGAAAGTGCCTGCAACGAAATAGGCATTGAAGCGATATACAAAGCGCCTACTTCCGCAACTGCCGACAAACAAATTGAAATTATAAACGAACTTATAGATAATAACGTGGACGGAATTGCCATTTCCGCCAACGATGCCGACGCACTTGAATCTTCACTTACCGAGGCTCTGAATTCAGGCATTGAAGTAATATCGGTTGATGCACCCGTAAATTCAATTTCACGAAAAACGCATATTCAACAAGCCGATCCGGAAGTACTCGGACGAAATTTTATAAAGAGTGCGTATGACGTTTCAAACGGTGAAGGCGGTTTTGCGATTTTAACTTCCACAGGCAGTGCACCGAATCAAAATCAATGGATACGCTATCTAAAGCTCGAAATAGAAGAAAATCCCGAAAAATACAGCAATATGCCTCTTATCGAAATAGCTTACGGCGATGATGATGCAACCAAATCTTACACGGAAACACAATATCTTTTGCAAAATGACGCTATTAAAACTATTATCGTTCCTACGACAATAGGCTTGAGTTCCGCCGCCAAAGCACTTAAAGAATCCGGCAAGGATGTAAATCTTATAGGACTTGGTTTTCCGAGTGAATTATCCGAATACATAAAAGACGGAACGTGCGACAGATTGTACATATGGAATACGACCGATCTCGGCTACCTTACCGCCTACACGCTTAAAGCCCTTGACGAAAATGAAATAACAGGCAGCATAGGTGAAACATTTACCGCCGGTTCACTCGGCGAAAAGACAATCACCGCTGACAAGGACAATGCAAGCGAAATAATACTCGGCGACCCGATTATGTTTGACCGCACAAACATCGACTCATTATCGGATATATATTAGTGTAAAATCCCCAAAAAAACACATTTATATGTGTTTTTTTATTTGAAATTATTGCACTGTTCTGCCTATTATGATAATATAATTATACTTATAATTAATTATTCATATTTTCTTTTTTGGGGAGGCACAGAATATATGTATAAAAAAACAATATCAAAAAGATTGAGACTTCCAATTGCCCTGCTTGTCACTATTGCTATTGTTATAATCAGCTATGCCAGTTATATTACCTATGCGGCAAATCAACGAACGATTTCTACTCTTTCTGAAATTTCACACCAAAATCAGACTATTTTCAGTCTTGAACTCGGAAGAGATGCAAAAATCATAGAAAATGCGGCATCTTATATAGAAAAATTGGGTTATGCCTCTTTTGACGATATTCTTACATTTTTAAAGCATAGCCAAATCGATGATCAACAGCATCTTTTAGGAATTATAACACCTGACGGCAAGCTTACCGACATAAACGGAGTCGAAATCGACTTATCTCAATTTCCTAATACAAAAGAGGCTTTTAACAGCGAAGAAACTAAATTCTTTTGCGATTCATATAATGATTTTACATTTCTTGTATGCACTACACCCATAAGAATAGACGGCGAAAATAAATTCGTAATTTTCTCTACATATCTGACTTCCCGATATGCAGATTCAATTTCAACGCCTACATTTGAAAACAAAGGATATTCTTACGTCATTGACAGCGACGGAAAAAGAATTGTCGGTTCATCTCATAATGGTTCATTCGGATTGACATTCGACAATCTGTTTGATGAAATGAGTCAAGCGTCAAGCAAAAATGACAGTGCCATACAGCAAATGCAAGCCGATTTAAAAGAAGGTAAATCAGACGGAATAATAATGCTTAACGGCATTGAAAAATACATTTATTATACACCGCTTAATATAAACGACTGGTACATACTTACCGTTGTGCCAAAAAACGTTGTGACAAAGTACACAACTCAAATTCTTATATGCTGTTACCTGTTCATCGTATTTTGCTCAATCGTATTTTTCTACCTATTGCATACGGCAATCAAAGCAAAAACCACCAGTCAAAAGCAGCTTGAGGAAATGGCTTACGTTGACAGTCTTACAGGCGGTATGTCATATACAAAATTTGTTTTTGAGGCTGAGAAAACACTGAAAGACAATCCAGATGAAAATTATGCTTTAATTAACCTTGATATAAACAATTTTCAATATATCAATGACTTTTTCGGTGATGACGAAGGCGACAGAGCTTTAAAATTTTTGTGGTCTGCCATTTATAAGCGACTTGAGCCAAAAGAATTGTGTTCAAGAATTTTTGACGACCACTTTGTCGCATTAATCACATACGACAATACTAAGTCGTTAGATAACGCTTGCGCAGATTTCTTTAACTCGCTTAAATTATACAGTCCGGCAGGCGGTGTATATAATATGACGGTATCTGTCGGAATTTATCTTGTGGATGACAGAGATATGAAGATAAATTCAATGCTTAATCGTGCAAGAATAACACAAAAGCATTTGAAAGGACAGTCCTCACAATCGCAATATGCAATATATTCTTCAAAGCAACGTAATGATATTATGATGCAGAAAACGATTGAAAACGGCTTTGAGGATGCTATTAAAAACAAAGAATTTAAGGTTTATTTCCAACCTAAATTCAATATTAACGCAAACAAATTTGACGGTGCAGAAGCTCTTGTACGTTGGCAAAAACCTAACGGAACAATAATTTCACCGGGTATGTTTATACCGCTGTTTGAAAAGAACGGCGATATTATTAAGCTTGACAAATATGTGCTTGAAGAAACTTGTGCCAAAATCAGAAAATGGCTTGATTTGGGCTATGACGTTTCGCCAATATCGGTAAACGTATCACTCCTGCAGTTATTGGACGAAAACTTTGTTGAGGATCATATCAAGACGGTTGAAAAGTACGGAATACCGCTAAATCTGATTGAAGTTGAATTTACCGAAAGTATTCTTGCAGAAAACGAAAGCTTGCTTATTTCGCTTACAAAGCAATGTAAAAAGCACGGAATTAAAGTTTTACTTGATGACTTCGGCAGCGGGTATTCTTCACTTAATATGCTTAATCTTCTGCCTTGTGACATCGTTAAACTTGACAAACGTTTTGTCGATAAACTGGAAACAGACGATAAGTCAAAGGCCATTGTTTTGAGCACAATATCGCTTGCACATACACTTCAAATGTCGGTTACGGCAGAGGGTGTTGAAACAAAAAATCAATACGATTTATTGAAAGAAATGCATTGCGATACAATTCAAGGTTTCTATTGTGCAAAGCCAATGCCTGAGGACGATTACGAAAACCTAATCAAAGGCTGATAAATTACAGACATTATAAAAGGCTGTCGATTTCGACAGCCTTTGTTTTATATTTGCCCTTTCATCTTAAGCACTCGCTCTACTGCACTGTTTAGTGTCTCTTCACTGATTTCACCGCATTTAACCGCATTTAAAATCTGATTATAACCTGTTTGATAATCGGTCGTTATAAGTAAGTCGTTACCCGCATTTACCGCTTTAACGTATACATTCTCCATATCTGCGACTGCACCCATAGCAATGTCGTCTGTCATTATAACACCGTCAAAACCGCACTCATCTCTGAGCATATTGTGAATTGTCGGCGAAAGTGACGCGGGGTTTTCACTGTCAAGTGCATTTACCGTATTATGTGCCACAAGCACACTGCTTGCACCTGCCTCAATTCCGGCTTTAAACGGAAGCAAGTCGTTTTCGCGTATACTCTCGGCAGTTTTGTCGTCATAAACAGTGCCTTGATGACTGTCACCGCCTACACCGCCATATCCGGGAAAATGCTTTAATACGCTCATAATTCCTGCGTTATTCATTGCCGTTACCGTCTTTGAAACGAAATCAGCCGTAACTTCCGCATTTTGTCCAAGACTTCTGTCATACATATAATCAGACGGATTTGTCGAAACGTCCGCAACGGGTGCAAGATTCATATTAACTCCCAAGCTCAAAAGGAGTTCCGATTTTTCCGTTGCATTTTCAACTACTGCGTCCATTCCGCCCTCATTGTAAATCTCTTGCGGCGACTTGAATTTTTCGGGTGCAAGATTAGGGTTTGAACTTACTCTTACAACCGTTCCTCCCTCCTCGTCCGCACCGATTATAAGCGGTATGTCGCTTTTATCTTGATAACTCTGTATTTTTTCTTTTACTTCGTCTTTTGTAAGTCCCTCAAAGTCACGTCCGAACATCAATATTCCGCCCGGTTTTATACTCATTAAATCATCTGTTTGTTCGTCCTCAACGCAACGCACAAACAGAATTTGTCCGACTTTTTCTTCAAGGCTCATTGTATCCATGAGCGTCGGCTGTTCTGTATCGGATACTTCGTTCTTCACACCGCCGCAAGACGCAAACATTGCACACATCGCAATAATTATAATTATAGATATTGTTTTTTTCATCACTTTTCCCCTATTTCACATACAACATTCCGTTTTTATCCTCAAGTTCAAAATACGCAGGACGTTCAAGCGGATGCTTGTTCGGCGAATGTAATAATAACAATAATTTGTCATCAAACGTTTTGAAAATCATACCGTGTCCGCCGTCTTTTTTAAACAGCAGTTCGTCACGTTGTACCCAATTACCGTCTATGTCGCCGTTATCCGACACTGCAATAGCCTCTGTATATCCTTCTTCGCCCATACTTGACCATAGCAAAAGTAACGTACCGTCATCACATCTGTACGGAAACGGACCGTCCGTAACGTATATACCTTTGTTTTTCTGTGCCTCGGCAATCCAGCTCGCCTCACTCGCTTTAAACAACAAAATCGGTTCACCGACTGCTCTTTTTAAATCTGCACTCATTTCAATCGCACACATTTCACCGTCATTTACCTGTACCCATTCATGGCAGAAAATCATATACGGCTTACCGCTTTTGCTTATGTATAACGTGCCGTCAAGCGATTCCCAATCCGGCGGTGTAATTGTACCCTCACTGTGTACCGTAAATTTGCCGTCCGGCTTGTCTGCCTTTAACACCATAGTTCCGCGACATCTGTCCGCCGATTTGAATGACGCAAACATATAGAATGCGCCGTTGTACGCATAGACTTCGGGCGCCCAATAATGTCTGTCCGCCCAAAAATCTGCCGTTCGCGTAAATATCTCTTTTGGTTCAGACCAATTTTCAAGGTCGTCACTGACGTATACGTCAAGCCCTGTCGCGTTGTCCTCCCACACTTCACTTCCGCGTGAGCCGTATAGGTAATATTTGCCCTCATACGGCAATATGAATGGATCACGTATGTTTATATCTTCTCTTTTCATTGTGTTTCTCCTTTTATTTTTTTGCCACCACTCCTTTAAAGAGTGGCTTTCGTAGGGGCGATCATCGGTCGCCCTTTTTGTGTTTTCTTCAATGGGCGGCCAATGACCGCCACTACGGTTAGCATATGTGGGACGTCGAGGTGTTGTCCCCTACTTATGTTATATCGCATCTGCCACCTCTCCGTCACTTCGTGACACCTCTCCTCAAAGAGTGGCTTTCGTAGTGGACTACTTTCCCTGTACTGCAGTCATAATTTGATTATACGCCCAATGATTTGGTGAAACATCACCGAACGGATTTTCTGCATTTTCCGCTATCGGATTACCAAGCACTTTATTCATCATTGTAACCGCCTCCGCGCGAGTTACTGAATTATCAGGCTTAAACGTGCCGTCCTCATATCCGCTTACGATATTTTCATCATACAACGACTTTATATATCCTGTTGCATAATAATCGTTTGGCACATCTGAAAATTCTGTACATATTCCATCTCCGTCAAATGAGCCGTATTTACTCAAAATAACCGCCAATTCTCCGCGTGTTATATCTATGTCAGCCTTAAATGGGCCGCCATCGTAACCCGAAATATACCCCTTTTCAGCGGCATATCCGACATAATTCGCATACCATTCATCACCCGATACATCGGTAAAATTACTTGAATACGTCTTATTTTCGTCAAAATCAGCCGAACATCTTGCTATAATTGCCGCAACCTCAGCACGGGTTATTGTATTATCCGGTCTGAATGTGCCGTCCTCATATCCAGAAATATACGCTTTACTTCCGCCGTTTCCTGTTTTAAGTCTTATAATACTGAATGAATCGGCAGGCGCATTATATGTAAAGTTATTGCTTGCATTTGTTAATTCAATTTCTTTCGGTACGATTGCATTTTTATTATCAAGACTGTTTTCCAAATTTGTATCGCCCGACATAACAGTTGTCTTTGCGATATTTGACGTTACCGTTTCGCCCGATACATTCATTCCGATATTTACATCACTGTCCATTGTATTAACAACCTTAACGATAACGTCACCTGTTTCCTCATCATACACGCTTGACGAATACACAGGGCCGTATTCCTTAGGCTTTTTATATGAGCATATAAATTCATCATTCAAATATGCTTTGATTTCATCATCAGTCACTTCAACCGTAACGTCATACCATTCATTATCATTTATATGCACGTTACCGACATATGACTGTTCCGCAACGTTACCGGAAGAAGAACTTACACCGTTTACAATGTGCTGTATCTTTGCGGTTGTATTGCCCCAACCGCCTATATTAACTCTGTAATAATTCAATGCATCATCTGCCGCAACTCCTATTTGGAAACCCTCGCCGCCGCTCAATTTGCGTGCTTTAAGCGACAAAGTATATTGTCTGTTATCCGGATACGGAAAATAACATATCGCACCTGTTTCATCAGAGGATTGGACAAGTGTGCCTTCTTTATTCATTGTCCATTCGCCTTTGCCAATCTTCCAACCCCGATCTTCTAAATTATAATCGTCCTCATCATATTCTTCATCTAAGTTATAATCGTCCTCATCATCATATTCTTCAGACTCACTTGGCGTCAATACACCGATAGTATCACCCGAATATAATCTTATATCTTTAAATTCATTATGTGTTCCCCAACTTCCAACTGCAACACCGCCTTTAAGTGCGTCGTCTTTTTCGATACCGTTCAGTTTAACCTCTGTCGGCAAAGAATAATCTCCTTGATTATTTGAGAACAGTGACTGAACGTAATAATTCGGTGTAAGAACGTAATCCGAATTATTAAACCAAATCATATCCGCCGCCGACCACTGTGTATTGCCATACTTCGCAAACATAGGCGCGTAGCTCGCCATACGCACAACGTCCGCATTTCTTTCAAGACCTGTCATAAACGCCGCCTCTGACAGTGCGTTATACCAAGCATTACCCTTTGACGCATATTCACCCAAAAATACCTTTGTATTTGTGTCACGTCTGTAATTATCATATCTGTAAGCGTGCTGTCTGAACCAATCGGCTGTTTCATAATAATGCTCGTCCATACGGTCGGCAAGCTCCTCATGCTCATTCGCCCAATTCCATGCAAGGTCATTTGAACTTCCGCTTGACGCAGTACCTGACGTTGTTACAAGGTTAATATCGGGATATTTTTCGTGTATCTGCTTTGCAAATTCTTCGTATCTTTCAAAGTAAATATCGCCGTACTGCTCATTTCCGATACCTATGTACTTCATATTAAACGGCTCTTTATGTCCCATTTGAATACGCTTTTGCACCCATTCATTACTTTCATCAGTACCGTTTGCAAATTCGATAAGGTCAAGCGCATCGTCAATATACGGCTGTAATTTGTCCATAGGAACAAGGTGTTCTTCGTCCGTCGCACTTCCGCTGCGGACTTGACACGCAATACCGCAATTCAAAATCGGAACAGGCTCCATACCCAAGTCCTCGCACATTTGGAAATACTCATAAAAACCAAGTCCATAAGTCATCATATACGGCTCTGTCGCAGACGGATTCCATATGTTTATCATTTCCTTACGCTCCGACACATCACCGATTGTATCTTTCCAGTTCCAAGCCGTATCCATCGTCTGTCCCTCAACGGCACAACCTCCCGGAAAGCGCAAGAATTTAGGGTGCATTGCCTCAAGCTGTTCCATCAAATCCTTACGCAAGCCGTGCCCTTTGTATGTATCCTCCGGCATAAGCGATACCATATCTACATCAAGGTCACTGTCGCCTGTATTTGTAACAATAATTCCGCTGCCGTCACTTTCAAGTTCTTCGTCAGCAGTGAATGTAACAGAATACTTTTTCCAATCGTCTTTTGAATTACATTTTATAACGGCAGCAGCCTCATTAAAAGGTTCAACCTCAAAACTAGCCTTATGTTCATCTATTACAATTCCCAACGACACCGTCAGTTCACCCTCGCCGCGTGCATATACCGAAAAATCATATTTTTCGCCATTTTTAAATTTCATTCCGCTGAAAGATGTACCTTTATCGCAATCCCATTCGGTTCCGTCATAAAAACCGTCATTACAAATCATTTCACCTTTCGGAATGGTAATATATGTAGGATTATTTTCGTTCATCGGTTTATCTGTTTTAACCTGTATATTTTCGGCGGTATAATATTTGCCGTCCTCTCTGTTAGGCTCTTTATATATTGAATAAAGTCCCCAATTATATAAATGTCCTTCTTTTTCATCACTCTTTTCAAAAGAACGGTTTTGCACCATTTCCGCATAAAGTCCGCCGTCTGCGGCAGAGTTAATATCCTCGAAGAACAATCCCCACATATCGTCCGAAACGTCCTTACTTCTGTCCGAAGCGTCAATATTAATCGAATAAGGATCTTCCTCACTGCCCGTCACATACAGTGTATACTCTCTTTCTGTGTTGCCGTATGACTGCACAAGTGTTACTGTTTCGGCGGTTTTATTATGCTTAACCTCACCTGTTTCAACATTTACCAATCCAAGATTATCTGTTTCATTCCACACGATACCGTCCGCCTGCGGTAAAGTTATACTGTCGCCTGTCACAATCTGTTCATCGTTTATCGCATAGGAATCAAGCATAACATCGGCATTTATTTCACCGTCAGACATAACTTTTAATATTTCGTCCTGTGAAAGTGCGGTGTTATAAACTCTGAAATCGTCCACTACCGCCGACAAATATGCGTCACCGTCATAGTGCGACTTACCTATATAATTAGCAGTGTTTGTAAGTTCGGATATATCCTTTATACCCGACTTACTCTTTATAAGTCTGCCGTTTCTGTAATATGAAACGGTATCGCCTTTAATTGTTATCGCATAGTTTACCCAATCTTTTGCGGTTTCCTGCGTACAATCCATTGTATCAACGGTTGCACCGTTTTTTATCTCCACTCTTGAAGCACCGCCGCTGTACGGTGCAAAGAAAAAGTTTTGGTTTGAGTCAGTACCAAAATCGAAAACTCTGCCCCATGTTGTGAATTTATTAATCTTCACCCACGTTGTAATCGTCATATCGCTTGACAGAATATTATCCGGCAATTCGGCATAGCCGTCCGTACCGTCAAGCAAAAGACCTTTACCCTTGTTACCGTCATCAGTTACACTTGCACCGCCCGACAGTTTCAATTCATTCTTGCCGTTTTGGTCGGCAAGCTGTTTGTTTCCGTCAAACGTGTACTGTAAAACGGGTTTCGGCACAATTTCCGCCGCAATGCTCACACACGGTAATGACGTAAACGTCATTGCCAACGCAGATACCACTGCAATAAGTTGTTTTTTCATAATTTCTCCCTCTTTTTATATAAATTTTATCTGTGACTTCTGTAAATACATTCCGCAACATATTGTTCCAATGCATTCCAATCTTCAATACGTCCTTCTTTTATCGCCAAGTCAATCTCCGCAACTCGCCTTACCATCCAAACAAGCGAATCCTCCGAAAAGCCTTTTGTGCTGTTTATATATTTTCTTGCAACGAACAACGGAACGCCTATTTCCGATGCCACCTCCGCTTGTGGCGCACCGTTCATTAATTTTACACGAAGCATTTTTTCAAATGTCGAAAGCATTAAATATATAAGCGTAAACACATTTTCTTTGACCGTTTTTAAATCAGCAAGCGTTTCCATTGCCTTTTGTGTATTGCCGAGCATAATCGCATCAGTGAGTTCAAAAACGATAACTTCCATTGACTTTGAAACAACTCTGTCAATATCGGTTTTATATATTTCTTCATCACAAAAATCAATCAGCTTTTTAATTTCATTATTAATACTCGCCAAACCACTGTCACATATGGTTATAAGGTAATACGCATTTTCTTTTGAAATCTTCTTTTTTGCGTTCAGAAATTGCTTGACAACCCACGTCACAAGGTCAGCCTCACTCAAATAAGTAAATTCAACCACTGAGCCGACCTTTGCCGCCGCCTTATACAAAGCACTTCTTTTATCAACCGCTGTTTCATCGAAAATCACGACTGTATCGTCAGATATTCTTTTAAACTTTTCGGTCCAAAATTCCTTTTTTTCTTCTGTCGATGCCTCATCTTTTCCGCTTTTCAACTGAAAAATACCGCTGTCCTTAATGTGTATCAGCTTTTTATCCGCCATCATCGGGAAGCTTTCCCATGCATCGTCATATTCCGAAAACGCAACGTCACGGCCTTCAATTTTTATGTGGTTAAAGTCGGGGAATCCGCCGTCCGGAACGCAGTCTTTTACCCTATCAACGTACATTTCACGCAGGTAATCCTCCTCACCGTAAAACACATACAAAGGCGCTAAAATACCCTCTTTAAGCTGTTTTTTCAGTTTTAACAAATTTCCGTTTTTCTTTTCCGCCATTCTTATCTCCTATTATATATATCAGTTTCGGCACTGCCGTTTTTATGTATTATAAATTTTATATCGCCGTCATAATCAGTACGAAAAACCTGTGCATTTTCCAGTCTTTCAAGTACATCGTCATTCGGCAAATTATATGGATTATTCTCACCGACGCTTATAACCGCATATTCGGGAGTTAATTTTTCAACCCATTCTTCACACGTTGCGGTATTCGAGCCGTGATGTGCAACCTTTAACAAGTTCGTTTTGTCTGCTTTTCCGTCATCAATCAAATTCTTTTCGGCAAATGCTGACATATCACCTGTAAATGTTGCAGAAAAACCTTTATACTCAACGTAATACACATATGAAGTATCATTTTCATCATCACTTAACCCTGTCTTATTTGACGGAGGAATAATTCTTATTGTCATTCCGTTATTATAAGTAAGAAGTGTTTCCTGTGAAATGTAATGCACTGTCGTGCCGTTTTCCCTTGCGGTATTTTCAAGTGCCACACGCCATTCACTGCCCTCCATATTATCGGGCAGAAATAAATTTCTTACCTTTATATTCTCCATTGCCGCTATAATTCCCTGCACATGGTCTTGATGATAATGACTAACAAACGCACTGTCTGCCTTTGTTATCCCCTCTGTTTCAAGATAATCAAGGTACACCTTTTCACCGGGGTTGTAATCAGAATACGAATTACCACCGCCGCCGTCTATAAGCACATTAAATCGGTACGGTGCTTGAATTACCGCACCGTCACCCTGACCGACATTGACGAATGTAATTTCCACATTATTTGTACTAATCACTTCGCCTATTACATATGAAGTCATCAATGCCGCCAAAACAAAAATCGCAATACGCATTTGACTGTTTTTCTTCTTAATATATTTCACTCCGCCGACAACGGCAAGAGTGTATATAATAAGTAATAACAAATTCGGTTTTGCAACTGTATGCGATACAAGACCGAGTTTATATGAAATTGTCGGCACAAGTTTTAGTATAAACAGCACACAGTCAACCGCCTGTTTAAACAGCGGTGCGGTGTTGAATACCGCAAGCATTACAAGCAAAATCGGTGCAAGCACCATAATCACCGTCACACAAGGCAACATTATTATTGACAAAACAATAGAATATATCGAAACAGCACCGAAAAAGTACGCTGAAACAGGCAAAAGTCCGATTGTACAAATTATGCCTATCGCAAAAAGTCTGCGAATGTATTTTATATGTATAAATTTAAGTTTACCGTGCACACAGTCGTAAAAGTAATATATCATAATTGCCGACAGCACCGACATCACAAATCCTGCGTCAAACAGCATTATCGGATTTGCCGCTCCGACCGCAAGCAACGTTATACCGACTATATCCGGATAATATTTACGTCCGAATTTACTTTCGGTAAATATAATTACCGATATCATCACAGCCAATCTGACCGAAACGGTATTGTTTGCATTTGCGAAAGCATATATAATAAGAAGAAACACCGTCAAAATATCGCGTGTCCTCTTTTTGAATATGCCCAAAACAAGCGTTATTAAGGACATTAAAAGCATTATATGAAGATACGAAGAATAAAAATATCTTTTCGTACCCGTTTTGGTAAGTATCTTATCAAAATCGTCCGAAAATTCTTTTTTATCCCCTATCAGCACAGCTTTCATTATCGCATTGTAATCGCCCTTGTAATGCTTGTCAATTAATTTTGAAATTGAGTTCTTAAACGAATTGTTAATCGCATATGGTGAATAATCTTTTATCACTTCGTCCGAAAGTTTAACTTCACTGCTATATGATTTAAAGAAAATCCCCAATTTTTTATAATATTTCTTATAATCAAAGCCATTTCTATTCAATTTTTCAGGAAGTTCGTTGATAAATCCGCTGAAAGTTACAGTATCACCGTATTCCAGCTTATTATCGGAAGTAAGAAGGATTTTATCCCTTACCTTTTCATTATTTACTTTACGCACATCAATTACATATCGTACATTTTCATCTTCTTCACTGTCCTGCGGTATCTCGCACACGCGCCCGACGGCAGTCACATACCGCCCTTCATACTTATACAAATCATGCGCATTTTCGCTTACTTGGGCATTGCAAAGAACTGTGCCCATAACAAGCGCCGTCATCATAACAAGTATTTTTGTATTGAATTTATGTTTAAAAACCGACACAACTGTCAATACCATTATAAGGGACAAAAGAAAAATTAATGCAAACGCAATGTCTATGCGTTCGTAAATATACACCCCAATCGAAAAGAATACGGCGATTTTAATATATTCAACCATATTTCTTACTCCTTGTATACTTTAATTATATCAAATCGCAGTTTTCTTTACAACGGCAATGTAACTTTTGTAATCTTTGTAACGAGTTTGTAATATAAATGCACCGATTTTTACAAAGAAACATACTTTGCGCGTAATCTGCCTGTAATATTAGGCTGAAATTCTGTAATTTTTGAATTATTTGAATTTTGTACACTTTTACATTATTTCACGTGTAAAACACACTGTTTATGCGACATATTGAACATTTTACCCCTCGTTTTATGTTACAAAAGCTACTGTTTTATTACTGAATTGTTACAAAAAGAATACGATACGATTAAAAAAGTGTTGACAAATGGTTTAATGTGGTGTATAATCCTGTTTGTAATGTTTTAGAAATATATTAGAAATACAAATGCAATTTAAGTAATCGTTAAGAAAACTTAAATCATTAGGAGGTTTTATTTTATGAAGAACTTTAAGCATTCACTTATTGCTGTAATAGCAGTAGCAATGATAAGTTCACTTGCAGTAGCACAAGCATCCGGCTTAAACAATTCAAAAACAGAAAGAGAACAAAGAATAAATGCGGCAGCAGCAGAGCAGAGCATAACAATCGCTCAAAAGGATATTACAGACGCAGTTAAAGGTACTGCCGAGATTTCAACAGAACCTACAGAAACTTCTGCGGAAAATACAGCAGAAGAAAGCGAAATTGCAGCAAAGAGTTTTTACCCTCTTGGCTATGTACTTATCTCAAACGGTTCACTTGACGTAAGAGAAACTCCATCAGACGAGGCTAACGTTATCGACAAAGTCGAAGTATGTACAGAAGTTGAAGTTATGGAAAACTCAGAGGGTTGGTACAAAATAGCTTATAACGGCGGTAAGACAGGTTATGTTCCAAGTGAATCAATAACTCAAGATAAAAACCTTGCAGATGAGGCTAAAAAGAGTTATACTAATTACAGAATTGCTCAAGTTACACTTTCAGGCGAATCTGTAAGAGTAAGAAGTGCAGCAAACACTGACGCAGATGTTATAGAAGAACTTTCAGACGGTACTTATGTATATGTACTAAGCGGTGAAAATGATTTTATAAAAATTTGCTACGGTGATGACTATAAAGAAGGTTACGTTATCAATACTTCCCTTCAATTCACAGGTGAATGGATAGAAAAAGACACTATCGCACAAAAGCAACAGGAAATTGCAGACGCAAAGGCAGCCGCTGAAAGAGCAGAAAGAATTGCCAAGCAAAACGCAGCCGCAGCCAACGTTGCAACATCTGCACCGTCAGCATCTTCACAATCAGAAGAAACACAGTCGGCTCCGTCATCTTCATCAAAGGGACAATCTATCGTAAACACAGCAATGCAGTATCTTGGTGTTCCGTATGTTTGGGGCGGTACTTCCCCATCAGGTTTCGACTGCAGCGGTCTTGTGCAGTATGTATGTTCAAAGAACGGTATCAGCGTAAGCCGTGTAGCGGCAGACCAAAGAAATAACGGAACTTATGTAAGTCGCGACAACCTACAACCGGGTGACCTTGTATTCTTCGGCAAGGGCGGAAACATTCACCACGTTGGTATCTATGTAGGTAACGGAAATATGATTCACGCTCCTCAAACAGGTGACGTTGTTAAGATTTCTTCAATCAATACAGAATACCGTATTTCTCAATACGCAGGTGCAGTAAGAGTTTACTAATTCGATTTAATTATACTGTCCTCTCAAAATGAGAGGACAGTATTTTTTTGTGTTATTTTACAGTTAATTATTGACATAAATCTGTTCGATATGATATAATTCGATTATAAATATTGTAAATTACGGAAAAGGAGATGTTGTTATGAAGAAAAAAATTATAAGCCTGCTTTCCGCACTTGCTCTTACTGCTCAAATCGTGCCTTGTGCTTTGGCTGGCAATGACGTGAAAGTGTATGTAAACGATACAGAAATGATTACGGACGCACCTATAATTATCGAAAACGACCGCACCCTTGTACCTGTTCGTGCAATCTTGGAATATCTTGACTACAATGTAGATTGGGACGGTGACGCACAAAAGGTTACAATCGCAAAAGATGAAACTACACTAACATTTACCATAGGGAATTCAGTAATGGAGTGTAGTACCATATATCAAGGCAACCCGATTCCTTTACCAAAAATTCTTGAAACTGCACCGAAGCTTATCAACGACACCACATATATTCCGCTTTCCGATGTTACAACAGCCTTTGAATTAAACATCACTTGGGACGCTGATAATAAGGAAGTACATATCGACAAATACGAAAAAGGTTATTTGACCCCGCTAATCAAATTCGGAATTATTTCAAATGACGATTTAAACAAAAGCGAATACATCACAACTCAAGAGGCACTCAACACAATACAAAAATTTTATACAATGCCGAGCGAGTCGTATTTTAATCGTTGGTATTCGTCTGATAAATTTGAAAGCCTAAACAATATTGATTATTCATCAAAAAAGCTACTTATTCATCTTCATTCCCGAAACTTGCTGACATTGGATGATATAGCAGAATTAAAGCTTGAAGATAATCTTACCAATCTGCAAGCATTGACTTATGCCATACGAATGACGGGCAGTACATACGATTGCAGCTCTCAAATCAAAGAAATAAGACTGAGCGAGCCAAGCGATATTTACAGCACCGCTTACGAAAGAAACTTTATCGATACAGAAGATACCGCAAACGCACAATCGCCTATATCAAGGGTAGATTTTTACGAACTTTTGAATAAAATATTGTTCTTTAACTATTCAAGAGGTGGCGGTGCAGGTATATATACAACAAGTTTATATAAAACATTGCAAAAACAAATTTCATAATTCATAAAAACCTAAACCCTTTTGAGTTTAGGTTTTTATTTTGCCTATTGACAAAATTCGCATACAGAGTTATAATAGTTAGCAAGCTAACTATTAGCATACTAATAATAGAGGTGCTTTATGGATAAAAGTTTTCATTATATGATAATGGTAAACCAATCATTGTTTCAAAAAAAGGTATTGGACGCTCTATCCCCCTATAAACTCACAGCAGGTCAGCCGAAAGTGCTTGACTATTTAGGTAAGCATAACGGTTGCATACAAAAATCAATCGCCACAGGGTGTCAAATCGAGCCGGCAACGCTTACCGGCATACTGTCACGCATGGAAGAAAAAAAGCTTATTAAACGTCAAACAAAGGACGGAAACAAGCGTTCTTTATATGTGTATTTGACCGATGAGGGCAAACGGCTACAAGAAATAGTGAATGATACTTTTGAAAAAGTCGAAAATGAGATTTTGAGCGGAATTTCAGAAAGTGAAAAGGAGCAGTTTATCAACACATTTTTTAAAATATGCAATAATATGACAAATACGGAGGAATTACAGTGACAGACAAAACAGAATTAATTAAACGATACATATTTTTACTTGTTGGACTTTTCGTCAACGGACTCGGCGTAAGTTTTATCACAAAAGCCGGACTCGGTACTTCACCGATTACAAGTATCCCCTACACTCTAAGTCTTGGTTTTACGCCGACAGTCGGAATGTTTACGTTGGTTTTTAATATTTTTCTTGTAATTCTTCAAGTAATTCTTTTAAGACGTAATTTTCAACTTCAAAACTTGTTGCAGCTGCCGATTATCGCATTGTTTTCATTCTTCATTGACTTAACAATGTCCTTGCTCGGATTTATGCAGCCCGAAACATATGCTATGAAAGTTGTATCACTTATAGTAGGCTGTTTAATTCTCGGTTTCGGTGTGTTTATGGAAATGGTCGCAAACGTTGCAATGTTACCGGGTGAGGCAACCGTCAGAGCGGTTTCCGATGTGTTCAGTACCGATTTCGGTAAAACCAAAATCGCATTCGATTCGTCTATGACAATAATTGCGGCAATTTTATCATTTATAATGTTCAAACACCTTGACGGCGTCCGCGAAGGAACTATTGTTGCCGCTATTCTTGTAGGATTTATCGCAAGACTTTTCAAAAAATATATCGGCGGAATAGAAAAAATACTTATTTCTTGATTTTAGTCTTGACATTAGAAGATATTTATGGTATTATAATTGGGTAATTTGCCGATGTGGTGGAATTGGCAGACGCGCGGGACTCAAAATCCCGTGATGGCAACATCGTGTGGGTTCGACCCCCACCATCGGCACCACAGACCTTGTAAGCAGTAATGTTTACAAGGTTTTTCTTTTATTCCGACAATTTACTCGCAAAACTTTTGGTTATTTATGTCGCAATATTCCGAGTATTTTTTATGGAGGTTTAGACTTAGACACAAAGCAAAACATGGTTTTATACAGGATTTTATAACTAATTCAAAAAAAGAGTACAGATCAGAAATCTGTACTCTTTTCGATTAATCTTTTTGCACATATGTTGACGCATACATTAATTCATAATAAGCCCAATGCGATTTTGACAAATCGCTATATGGACATATCATACCGTCAATCACAGCCTTATCAGGTATTCTGCCTGTTGCAACATTCACAATTCTCGCTGCCTCTGCACGGGTTATAGGATTTTCAGGTTTAAACGTTCCATCTTGATAACCTAAAATTATACCCAACTTAACTGCAGTATATACAAATCCTGCACTCCAGCGGTTTATTTCAACGTCTGAGAACGCCTCTCCCTTTTCCGTTGATGTCTTTGTATATCGCAATATCATTGCAACAAATTGTTCTCTTGTAACAGGTTCTTCCGGTTTAAATGTTCCGTCTTCAAATCCGGAAATATACCCTTTTTCACTTGCTGCTGCAATATAGTTTTTATACCATGTTCCATCAGCTACATCCTTGAATATATTAATGCTTTCTTTCTCAAGTCCACCACTCAGATTAACCATAATTGTTGCCGCCTCTGCTCTTGTCATATATCCGTCAGGATTGATTTTTCCGTCATATCCCGACATATATGGTTCATTAGTATCACTTTGAGGTTTTTGCGTAGGTTTTAAGGTTTCTGAAGGTGATTCCGTTTCTATCGGTTCTTCCGTCGGCAAAATTGTAGGTGCAACTGTTGGCGTAGGTGTAGAGTTTGAAGAATTGTTATTTCCCTTTCCATGACTACTCTTCTTTTTAAGCGTTGTATAAATCGTTACATCCCCATCAAAGGTCAAAGGATATTTGATGCTTTCACTGCCCTTATCATTTTTATAGCAAGCGTAATATGTTACTCCTATATCTCCGATAAGATTTCTGAAATCAGCTTCTTTTTCAACAGTGACAACATTAGTATAAAAACTCTTTAGCACCGTCATATCGTCTATTGACACAAGAGTAATCTTATTGGCAAAAGCTTTTTTACTTATCGGAATACTAATTTCAGATTGATTGAAATTATCCGTTTCCGCAAATCTTATACAAACACTACATTCTTGTCCCAATTCAAGGTTTTCAAATGAATTTTCATCTTTCCACGTTTTACCGCCGTCTATTGAATACTGATACTTAGCTCCACCGTCTATCTCAAACTGAGTCATCTCCGGAGCAGTAACAGTCAATATATTACTTTCATCAGAAATAGATATATCATCTTCCTTAAGCAAAACAGTCAATGTCGCTTTTTCAATATTACCTTTTGACAACACATTATCCGAAGAAAGTTCATAGTTGTCGTCAAACGGTTTATCAAGTTTAACATTCAATATATTAACTGTTTTATCTTTTCCGGCATTAAAATCTTCAAACGAAAATTCACCCGTTGCTGTCACTTTATCATTATTTTGAACGTTTGAAAATGCTATCGTACCGGTTGTCTGTAATGTCTTTCCGTCATAAACTATAGGATTTACGATACACTCTCCATACTCTAACACTCTTTTTTCAACAGTTAAATTGTCAGTTTGTACTGTAGGAACTTTATGAGTGCTTTGAGCCAAAAGTTCAATACATTTTCCGTTATGATCAGGAACTGTCAACACATCCCCGTCTTTAGCAGCGGTTATCGTTCCGTCATCATTCGGATAACCGATAGTCACACCGTATTCTCCCAATTCAGTAAATGGTACATTATCTTCAACATACCCGCTATCATATGTAATTCTCGCTTTAGCATTGCTTAAATCAAGCTTTTCACCATATACATATTCTGTTTTGGGTTGACTTACAATTTCAACAGTTGTAAGTTCCCTATTATTAATTCTACCGCCGGAAACGTTTTTAACACTCTCTGTTTCATCAATTTCATAATTATAACTCTTGCCATAAGAATCATCCATCGAAACATATTCAATATCTACATCACATTTCGTTGTCGGTTGTTCTGTTTTATAAACTGCTTTATACAAAACACACACTTTATCATTATTAACAAGGTTTTCAAGACTCAAAATATCATTATCTGCCTTGCCGTCTAATTTATGAATTTGACCTTGATTATCGAAAATTATATCCGATGTAAGAACAGGGATACCGTCTGTTATATCTTTTACGACAAGTTTCCTCTTCTGAATAACCAATGTACCGTTATTATATACAAAACGATAATTGTCACTTTGAGCACCTGTCATTGTAATCGTATATCTTCCGACATCTGATTTTGAGTTTATATCTGTTGAACCATCACGTTCTTTGCAGACAAATACAGGTTCTGTCAAATTATCTTTAAACTCAGCACTGTCTTGTGTTTCACCATAAGCAAAATCGCTATCGTTATATGTAAAGCTAAAATCAACCGTAGGATTATCACCATATATTGCCGTCACATCATTGATATTAACATTTATCGGCTTTTTATTAATTTTCATTTCCTGACTCTTTACAGAAAGAACATTGCTTAATTCAGTTTGCGGAATAAGTGTTAAATATGCACCGTTATGTTTTGTTACGGTTAACTTATCCCCGTCTATAGCCTCTTTTTCCACACCTTCAGAGTCTGTCAGAGTAACGTCAACACCATAACCTCCAAGTTCATCATATGCAACATCATAAACAACTAAACCGTTATCATATGTTATTCTTACGCCCTTTTCCGACAAATCCAACGTTTCGCCATATGTATACTCAAGTTTCGGCTGTTTTATAATTTCAACCATCGAAATTTGTTTATCATAAATTCGTCCGCCTAAAGTTGTACTCGGTACATCTCTAAGTACATAATTACTTCCCTCTCCGTATGATTCGTCTATTGTTATATCATAAATATTAACAAGAACATTATCTGCCGGAATTACACTTGTATACATAACAGTATAATCAAGTTTCACCGTATCACCATATGAAAGGTTATCAAATTCAACTTGTCCTGCGGTATTTATTGCAACACCGTCAATTTTATGTACAAGCTGAGGATCATCATATATCATTTTTGATGTCAATGCCGGAATGCCTCCGGTTATCTTCTTAACATCAATCGGACGTTTATTTATGGTAAGCGTCGCCGGTACAAGTTTAAAAGTATAATTTGCCGAACTTGCCGAAGATAATTCAATATCATATGTTCCTACAGGAGTTTTTTCATTAGTATCGCATGATATTTTCGGTTCTTCCAATTCATTTCTGAAATTTTCAGAATGCTCATCATCACTATTTACAAACCCACTGTATTCATATTCTAATGTAGGATTTTTATCTCCGTAAAATCTTTCTTTATCTTTCGCCGTTACAGTTATAACGGCTTTATTCACCAAAAGTTGTGCCGTTTGAGGTTCTTCAAGTGTTGCTTTTGTATCAACTTTCAGTTTTATTGACTTACCGTTATGATATGCAGTAGTCAAGACATCATTATCTGCCGCAGGAGTTTCATCAGTACCGTCGGTATATACAAGTTTAACTTTACCATCTGTTTTTTTGGTCAACTCATTAAACTTCAAGTTTTTCTGAATTCTTCCACTATCATATTCAACCGTAACCGCACCACGATTAAGGTTCAACTTATCTCCGTAAGTATATTCAATCTGTTTGCCGTTATCATCTCTCAAAACCGGATCACTTGTTATAACAACACTTGTAATCTGTTCTTCAAGAACTGTACCACCTGACGCCTCACTTGGATATGATTTAATTTCATAACATACATTTTTCTCATGGCTATCGTCAAACTTAACGTCTTCTATCTTAACAGTTATAGTTTCTGCCACGTCTTTTGATGTATATACTGTATCATATGTTATGCCTATTTCATCGTTGTTGATAATACCGCTTACAGTCATATCTTTCTGTTCATTCGTATATACTGCCGTTGATTCAATATAAATAGGAAGAATTGAATTATTCTTATATATTATTTCTGATGTAAGCGTCGGAACACCATTATCGATAGAATCTATCGTAATCTGTTTCTTGTTTACAGTTACAGTTCCGTTTACATATACGAAATCATAGTTATCATTTCCGCCGCCGCTCGGTATAATATCATATTCTCCACAAACTGATTGTCCGCTTACATAATCACACGATACAGTCGGTTCGCTAAGTCCTTCGTTAAATCTTTCGCTCGATAACGTATCACCGTTTACAAGGTCAGCCATCGTATAATGGAATGTGTATTCACTCGGCGCATTATCACCGTATGTCAATGTCACATCATCGGCAACAACCCTCATTTGATGTTTGTTTACTTTCAAACTATCAGAAGAATAAGCCGCTTGCAAATCATCGGTTGCTTTAGTCGGATCATTTATTGTAAGTTTTATAAACGCACCGTTATACTTTGAAACAGTAAGCAATGTATTGTTTTTCACTGTTCCTATTTCTGTTTCGGTACCGTCTTCTTTCTTTACAAAAGTCAAGTCTATACCAAAATCAGCAAGTCTTTCAAACGGTACATCACTTTCAACATATCCGCTGTTATACTTAATATCAACACTGCCGCCCTTTAGAGCAAACCATTCACCGTAAGTATACTCCATTTTATCCGGACTGCTATTAACAATAATTTCAGACATAAGTCTGGTCATAATCTTACCGCTTGATGTTGTCGGTACAGTTACTAAAGTATAATTTTTACTACTGTCACAATCATTTGCAAATTCGACATCTTCTATATCTACAGTTGCATTGTCTGTCTGTTCAAGACTGTTATATACCGCTTTATAGGTAATATCAATGCTATCATTATTTACAAGATTGACTATATCCATATCCAAATTAGACGCAGTACCGTCCAATTTTATTGGTAACTGATAATTATGTTCATATGCTATTGATGAAGTTAAATCAGGAATACCATTATTAATTGAATTGATTTTCAATTCACGCTTATTAACAGTCAAACTGCCCTTATCTTCACATATAAATTCATAATTATCCGCACTTCCGCCAAATGCAGTAATTACATCTTCATAAGTACCCGCATTTGTCTTATTATCCGCATCTTTATCGTCAATCTTACATTGTACAGTCGGTGGAGTAAATAATGTTCCAAGTGCGGATATTATTGTTTCGCCGTCTGCCAAATCACTCTTTTCATAGTCGATTGTGTAAGTAGACGGCTCATCACCATATGTATATGATGCGTCATTTACAATAACGTGTAAAGGACGTTTCTTTACGGTTATCTCACCTGTAACCACTTTTTCTGCCGTTGCGTCAGTCGGCGGAACAAAAGTAATGGTATTTCCATTGTGACTTTTAATTGTTGCAAAAGCTCCGTCCTCAACTTCTGTATCTGTACCTGTGTATACAGCTTTAACATCATACTCTGCAAGTTTATTAAACGGAACATTTTCAATAACATCACCGTTATCGTATGTTAATTTAAACTTTCCACCGCTGAAATCAAGCTTATCTCCATACTTATATTCACGGCTTGTTCCGTCATTATTTTGGGTTGGATCTGTTGTTATTTCAATAGCTGTCATAACAGACTTAACCGCAAACCCCTTTTGCGGAGTTTCTATCTTTTGAAGATAATAGTTTCTTGCGTCACCGTAGCTTGTATCCAAGACAGCATTGGTTATATCAACATCTGTTTCCCCTACTGCCGAATTATCCGTATATGTTGCATCAAAAGTTATATGCACACAATCATCCCACAAAGGACCTCTGTTTTCGGCAAATGTTAAAGCTGACGAATCAATGTCTGTTTTGACATCAATGTTCTTTACAAGATCACTTTCAAATGCTTCTTTTGATGTAAGATTAGGAATATTATTAACCGTTTGTACAATAAGAGGTCTTTGTCTTATTACAAGGTTGCCGTTTTCATACAAAATATTATAGTTTTCGGCGTCAGCACCGCTTATAGACAATGTATATGTGCCGGCTAATGTCTTTTGATTTACATTTGTTGTTCCGTCATCCTCTTTGCAGACAATTTTAGGCTTTTTATATCCCGAAATGTTTTCTACATCGTCTGCATCATCATATTGGAAATCACTTTCTGTATATGTGTATCCATATCCGCTTGCATACTGACTTATATTTTCACCATAAGTCGTATATATATCATCAGCCTTTACGTGAAGGTCATGTTTTGTAACCGTTATCTTATCGGTTGTAACTGCCTCAACATCATAAAAAGTATCCGGTGTGACAGTTATAGTCTTTCCCGTGTCTTTAACAACTAAATGTTCATTATTTTTAGGTTCAACCTCTCCGCCCGTATATGTGAGCTTAACATCATAAGATTTTAATTCTTCAAAATTAACATTGATAACTTGTTCATTATCAAACGTCAATTTTACTTTTCCGCTTTCAAGATTAAGCGGTGTTCCGTAAACATATTCTGTTGTAGGTTGTTCAACAATTTCAAGACCTGTTATACTCTGAATATAAACTCGTCCGCCGTCTGCGGTTGTTATTGAATCAGATGAAACCGTATAGTTGTAACTCTTACCGAACGTATCGTCCATTTTTAAATCATCAACCGTTACTTGAACATTTTCAGCCGCAGTGTGATTTGCATATTGTGCATTATAAAGAACTTTAACTTCATCACTGTTATACAATCCACTTACGTTCATTGTATTTTTGTCTGTTGATTTTTCAGCCGATGCAGGCACTTTATATGGTGCCGTTTTTTCACTGCCGTCACTGTTTAAATAATATTTTGAAATAAGTGAAGGTACTTCACCTGTAATCTTTTCAACCTTTAACGGTCTTTTATTAATTGTAAGCGTACCGTTTTCGCACAAAATATTATAGTTATCACTTGTACCGCCCGACAATTCTATTGTCGACTCGGTATAGCCTTTTTCTTTATCAATTTCAGTGGATGCAGTAGCTTGACAGCTAAATTCAGGTGCAACAAAGCCAGTAAACGTACTGCTTGTTTCACCGTAAACAAAATCGCTGTTGGTAAAAGTATATGTAAATGTTACACTACTGTTTTCATCACCGTAATATCTTTGTTTATTATCAGCTTTTATATGAAGATCTTTTTTATTTATCTTGAAATTATTTGTCTTATACCAAGAGCTTATACCATCCATTGTAAGCATAAGCCACTTTCCGGTATCCGACACGCTCAAATGATCTCCGGTTTTAGCTGTTGTTTTATTACTGTATTTTATTGTCAGGCCTTTTTCAACAGCCTCTTCAAATGTCACATTTTCAACAGTACCGCTACCGTATGTGATTTTGACGTTACCGGTTTTTAAATCAAGTGTTTCACCGTAAGTATATTCAAGTTTACATTCTTCTGTTACTTCAAATTCGGTTATATTATCCGCAACAATTTCACCGTCACTGCTCGTTAAAGTAGCAGATTTAACAGTATAATTTTTCCCGTCCGGATAATCGTCATCAGTTTTGACTTTTATGTTGGTTGCCGTTACCTTTTTATTTTTACCAACAGCTTTTGTTGACTCGGTATCAGTGTATGTAACGTCATATTCAATCTTTATAATATCATTGTTAATAATTCCCGACGCAGTAAATTCATCACCGGAACAAGTTGCGGTAAATGTATAAGGGAATGTTGCATTTATACTGCAAGACGGTATCTTAACTTTACTTACCGTTATTTCTTTCGGTGTTATGCTAAGCTTGCCACTGACAAAATCAAAATAATAATTATCAGATTCACCGCTATTTTCAACAAAGTTTATCGGATAATCATCCTGACAATCCGTTGTTGTATCAGCCTCACAACTTATCTGCGGAGCAGTCTTAACAGCTGTAGCGATTGCGTCGTTATTTTTTAAACACGTTTCGTCATACTTAAATGTAAATGACGGATTTGCACTTCCGTATACTTTTGTATTATCATCTGCTGTAACGGTAAGTTTTGCTTTTTCTACTGTAATCTGATATTTTATACCGTTTATGTAAAATACAAAAACTCCTGCCTTTTTCGGTGTACCGGTTATTGTTCCGACTGATTGATTATATGTCATACCGGTAGGAATATCACCGTCAACCGTGCCTTTTTTCTCAAATCCTGTGTATGATTTATCAGTACCGTAAACTGCATTTTCCAATTCCTTAGCCGGATCTTCCGGAACAAATTCAGGCACATAATCGCCCATATATTGCAATTTGTCCATAAGATTTTCAGTGATAGAATTAGACGCACCACTTGTATCCCACATATATCCTTCATCACCGATTTGCATATTCAATGATGTAGCGCCAAGTTTAGTTGATATAACATTTCTGCCTTCCGGCGGTACTGTTTTTACTTTAAACGGCAATTTTATAAAATAACCGTCTGACAAATTAAATGTTTGACCGTCTTTCAAACACAACTCAATAACAAGTGTTTTTACAGCCCCTGTATCATTCCATGTATATGACGATGTTGAAGAATCAACCGCATAGTTTTTCTTATAATTTGTATCTCCGGTTATATCAAATACTTCAAGCTCAGGATTATTTTTCTGAAGTTGTGTTTTTAGTGCAGTAGTATTCAATGCAGTCGGATTTACATATCTCGAATCATAATCCACCGACAAAGTGATTTCTTTCAACTTATCAGTCTTTAGATTGGCTGTATTGTCAAATCTGTAACCTATCCAAAAAGCGTCATTTTTCTGAAGTTCCTGAGTTTTGTCCGCAGATGTATTCGGCTCTGTTTCTGTTCCCATAAAGTCCATATACAGTTGTGTTTTATTACTATCTGCCGATGTAGGAACATTGTATTCTTTCTGTGTTACTTTTTCATCAACTGAAAGCGACGTATATAAATCCGCCATTTTTTTGTTTAAGAAATTGGTTCTGTCTGTTTCATCAACAACTCCGTTACCGCCGCTTGTGCTTATATCAAGTGCACGATATTTATATAATGTATCGCTGATATTTGTATCCGAAATATTTTTATCATACATAAATACATCAAGCATATTTACATAATTGTCCATATTCATATCGCCTTTTTTAGGCAAGACAATCATACTTCTCTCGTCTTTTAACGGACGAGTGCCGTCATTAGGGTCATACTCATATGTAATCGTATATATGCCCGGTTTAACATTTTGAGTTTGCGAAATGTCTATTATATTCTCACTGTCTGCACCGGTCAATGTTTTCACATCGGTTTTATCGGTTGTGTTATCCCAATCTTCATATTTTAATGACGATACTGTCTGATACTGAATTGTACGTTTTATTGTCTTATCTTGTGTCAGTTCTATTGCATCGCCGTTAGAATCATACAATGTCACTCCGGGATCTGTAAATCTATCGCCCGAAAATACTACTATTGCAGTTTCGTCTTTATCATAATTTATATATTGATTTTCTTGAAGTGAAGTACCTTTTTTCACTTCAACGCCGTCTGTACCGTAAATATTCCATGCCAACGGATTATATGCGATATTTCTGTACTTATACGTCGAATCAAAAGTTGACTTAAGCGCAGTTTTTGCATCATCGGTTTGCGAAGACGCCATAATCTTTCCGTATGGTGTATTACCATATGCAAGTCGCATTTCTGTACTTAAACGCTTAACATGAAAAGTATATGTTCTACTTTTATCATTAGGCATTATAATCGTAACGGTGATTTCATTATACTCTTTATCTGTCGAGGTAAAATCAAGGTTCATATATTCTGTAGAAATATTTTTACCTGTTATAATGTCATGAGATTCAAGATCCTCACCATTATACCAATAACCTTTACCCGAAATATCCTCTGAACTGATTGAAACTTTTTCACCGTTTACCGCAACACTTGTTGTCGCACTCGGCTCATACTGTTCAAAATCCATTTTTACAGACGCGGTATTTGCGTACACATACGTATAATAGTCAGTAACTTTGCTGTCAAACGTCAAATCATTTCCGTTTACGTCTGTCCAATTTATCTGTGACGGAATATCTTCATCATTTACGTTTCTTGATGAAAATGCAACTGAGCCTGTTGTTATATCAGGTGAATTATACAAACTCCACTTTCCGTACAATGTGATATTATTAAATCTGTCAAGCATTGATGATGATATATTTGTATCTTCATCAACCTTTGTTCCTCCGCCGTTATTTTCTGTATACCAACCGTCAAATGTATATCCGATAATTCTGTACGGTTTACTGCTCCAATCCGGTATAGGTCCGTCCACCACGCCACCAGTACCTTGATAGTTATCATGCGGCTGTGGTCCGTATTCTGCATCTATATCTTCATCAGGAATGATGATAGGATGGTCCTCACTTATTTTTCCGTTACTTGCCTCGTTATATTGCAAATAATAACTGAAATCTCCATCTGCAAAAACCGGCACCACAAATCCACCTTGCAAACACATTGCAACGCTTAATAATACCGTTAATAATCTATAACATATATTTCGTTTTTTCATAAGCCCTCACCTCATTATGACAATAACGTTATTACATTTTCAAAGCAAACAAGATAAACTCTTGTATAATTTGAAAATGCAACAACAGAGGCAAGCGAAAATTCGCTGCCTCTATTATTACAAATTTCGTAAAAAGCTCTTATTAATCAAGCATTGGGAGTCGGAGAAGGCTCCGGAGTAGGTGATGCACCCGCTCCGGCATTCTCGTCTGATGTGTCTTCTACAACTTCTGTTTCTGTAATCTTATTCTTATCATATTCTTCTGACTTGATGAACTGACTTTCATCAGCTGCAACGTCTTTAAGAATTCTGTGGTTCATTGCGAATACTACATCATTATAAGCCCAATGTGCCTCTGTCATATCTGACGGAAGTACCTCGATATTTCCGACAGTCATATCTGCAAGAACTCTGTTAACTGTTGCAACAGTTTCTGCTCTTGTTATAGGTCTGTTCGGACCGAATGTACCGTCAGGATAACCTTCCATAATACCTCTGTCTGTCAAATACTTGATAGCCTTAACAGCCCATTCACTGTAACCCTCATCTACGTCAGGATAAGCTAATTCATCAGAAGACATATAGCCTGAGATGTCATAGCCCTCTGCCTTAGCCATCATAACAGCCATTTCTGCTCTTGTGATGTAATTTTGAGGTCTGAATGTACCGTCTTCATAACCTGTTACTACACTGAATTTCTCCAAGTAACCGATATAATCTTTACTCCAACCTTCGCCTACATCAGGGAATGATGTATCATATTCTTTATCCATGTAGATATTATTTGCAATCAATCTTGCGAATATTGCTGATACTTCTTCACGGCTGATTGGAAGTTCAGGACCGAATACATTATCATCATAACCTACGATATATGGATTTAACATAGTCTTTGTGATGATTGACGGTTCTTTTGTAGGTTCCGGAGTAGGATTTGCCGGCTTAGGAGTCGGTGTTGCTACTGCCTTTGTAACTGTAATTGTAACAGTATCCTTTAGAGTCTTATTAGTCTTAGACTGAGCTGTGATTATAGCTGTACCTTCGCCAATAAACTTAACAATACCGTTTTCGTCTACAGTTGCAACGCTTTCATTATCTGATGTCCAAATAACTGTTGGGTCTGCAGGTTTTGTAACGAATACTGCGATCAAGTCTACAGGGTCACTTTCTGCAGGAGCTTCAATCTTGCTTACGTCCTTACCTGCTGTACCGTCGGCGTTTTCGTACTTAATGCTTAGGGAGTTACCTCCGCCGCCGCCTCCGCCGCCGCCACCATGATTGCTGCTGGTTATTTCAATCTTAGCGCCGGTAACAGTACCTACAACGTAGTTAAGAGTCATTTGGTCAGTTGAACCGTCTACCTTTGCATCTGTAACAGTTGCATCGACAGTTCCTGTTGCTGATGTTACGAATGTAGCTTTATAGCCGATTGTAACATTATCCTTATCCTTTTCAAGAATATCAGTTGTTGTAAAGTTCTTGTTCTTTGTTACAGTCTTTTCACCTGCTGAACCCTTTGTTGATGAAGGAACAGTCAATGCAGTGATGTTGATTGTCTTAGGTGTTATCGCACCCATGATAGGAGCAATTACAACTCCGTTTTCATCTGCGACAATTTCATAATTATCTGTGTCTGTACCGTCTTCATTTTTAATTGAAACATTTGTAAAGTTAATTGCCTTTTGATATACATCACCGAACTTAGCAACATTTTCATCTACAAATGCAGGAGTTGCTGTAACTGTTACAGTATCACCCGTTACAACACCGCTTACTGTATAAGTAATTTCAGGAGTTGTTTCGTTTAGTATTACTGTATTTGTACCGTCATATACCTTTGTATATGTACCGTTTGCTGTAATCTTAATCTTTTTCTTATCAGCAGTTGCCTTATTTGTCAAAGGGTCCTTTGTTGCTGTCGGAACAGTAATCTTAATCTGATTATCCTTATCTCTGCGGATTTCAGAATCAGAGCTTACAGCTGTCTTTGTATTTTCCCATGTAAATGCTGTACCATCTTCCGGAGCAGTATAACCGCCGGTTGTCAACCAATCACCGTTTTCATACTTATGCTTTGTTGTTGTTCCGTCACTGTAAGATACAGTGTATTCAAATCCGTTAAGACCGTCTGTACCAAGCTTATCACCATGTTGTGGTCTTGGTGTAGCAGTTACAAATTGAGGTTGATTAATAATTTCAACTGTTGCAGTCTTTTGAGTAACTGTACCCTTTGGTGAACCGATGATTGTAATATCATAGTTCGGATAGTCGTTCTCGTTTGTAACTGTATATGATACATTAACGTTTTCTGCAGCTGTAGTATTTTGTTCATACTCACCTTCAACAGTTAAATTAACTTCTTCTGTATCTTCACCAACTGTTACTTCACCACTCTGTGTATAGTTAGTCGCCTTTGTTAATGTAACTGTCTTACTTTGACCCACAATAATTGAAGGAACTGAACTGATTGTAATTGTCAAAGGTGCTTTTACAATATTACCTTTTGCGTTGTTTACATAGCTAATCACATAATTATCGGCATCTGCACCACCAAGCACATAACCTGTGGCATTAATAGTCAAATCATTTGCTACATTACCGTTAGTGTTACTACCGATTGTTGCAGAAAGTGTACCCTTAGTTAGAGTTACATCATCACTGCCAACCTTGAAATTAGCAGGTTCTGTAATCGCTAATTTACCGATTTCATCGGCTGTAAGAGAATTATTACCACTGTATGTATGCTTGATTTCATCTGCACTGTTTGCAACAGTTATTGTAATAGTCTTCTTCTTCAACGTAACTGTAGGATTTTCTGTTGATGGAATAGGCTCACTACCACTCTTTGTATAAGTAGCTTTCAATTCCGGTGTTGTATTTGTCTTGTCATATTTTACAACAGTCTTATCTGTATCCGATGCCGGATTTGCATTAATTGTTGTGTTGCCAAGACTAATACCTATTTCACTCGGCAATTCAGCCGGTGTACCTGTATCGTTCTTAATCCACTTACCGCTTGCTGTGTCATACTTATATGTATCTTGCTTTGCACCGTTATTGTATGTAACAGTTATCTTTGTACCTTTTAGGTCGAATGAATCACCATGAGTATACTCTGTTTTACCTGTTGTTTCAATCTTAACGCCTGTAACTGTACCGTTTGAAATAGTTGCACTACCGTCTGCAATAGCAAATGATACCTCATAGTTAGCTACATAATCTGCATTTTCATCTGATACCTTCGCAGTTGCATTATCATATGTAACAGTTGCTGAACCTTCTGCTGATGTCTGGCTATATGTATAAGGTATATCAACCTTAATTACATGATCGCTTAAGATTGAATAGAAACCGTCAGCACTTGAAATACCATAACCGTCAGTAGTTGATTGTACTAATTTTTTCAAAGTTCCTGTTTTAGACGCATCAACTGATGTATCCATATTCTTTGTTACAGATATAATCTGTACAGAACGCTTATTAATCTTACCTGTTGTACTATTTGTAATGCTTGCACCTGATGGTACTGTATAGTAGTGATTATTAGCATTATCCGCTAACACTACTGTACCGATTACAAGTGCCGGTGTCGGTACTGACGCTGTATCTGCTACTGTTGTTCCCGCATACTTGATGTTGTTCTTTGTAGCTGTTTCATTTAATGTAACACCGTCAGTGCCGGCTACACCGTCTAATGTAAGACTTACATTTCCAAGATTGTCAGTGCTAAGATCTCTTGTATTATCATATGGCTTTGTAATATTACCGCTTACTGTTAGAGTAAGTTGTTTCTTTGTTAAAGTAATTTTATCGGTTGAAGCTAATTGATACTCACCGTTAGTATCCTTTACTGTTGATGTAACCTTAACAGATGTTGTCTTGTTGTCGCCATCAGCTGTAAGACCCTTATTTATATCATCAAGACGAATTACATCGTCAGTTGCTGAATTACTTGTGTCACCCCATCTAATTGTTACATCGTCAGGAGTTCCCGGTAACTCTGTATCACTGCCACCTGTTACATCATGCCACTTACCGTTCTTATGTTCATACTTCTTTGTATCAGTATCATCATTATTGTATGTAACTGTGATTGTCATACCGTCAAGAGTTAAATCATCGCCATGTGACCATGTTGTCTTTGTAGGAGATGTAACTTCAATCTTTGTTACAGGTTTCTTATTTACAGTACCCGTTGGATTTTCTGCTACTATAATGTTATAGTTTTTGTAACTATCTTTATTTGTAACTGAGTATGTTACATTAACATTATCTTCAGCTGTAGTATTTTGTGCATACTCACCTACAACAGCTAAATTAACTTCTTCTGTATTTTCACCAACTGTTACTTCGCCACTCTGTGTATAGTTAGTAGTCTTTGTCAATGTAACTGTCTTACTTTGACCTACAATAATTGAAGGAACACTTGTTATTGTTACAGTAAGATCTTTTGGCTTTATCTTACCTGTTATTGTAGTTGTAACTGTTGCACTTGATGACATTGTGTAGTTGTCATTTTCATTCATTGTAGGATTTGTAAAGTTAATAGCTTTACTTGCAACTGTTGTTCCGTCACTATCAAATGCTACATCCTTAGTATCATAATTAGCAGTTGCACTGATAAGTGAATTTACTGTAGCTTTATCTGCATCAAGAACTCCTACACCCTCATATGAAATTGACTGAGTTACAGTTGTTGTTCCGTCATACGTCTTTTCCGGTGACGGTACCGGGTTCGGAATAGTTATTTGAGTGATTTCCTTCTTATTAACTGTTAGTGTCGTGTCTTTGTTACTTTCATCTCCACCCTTAACAACAAGGATTGCACCATCATTAGTATCACGTCTTAATTGTTGTGTTTGTGATGTCAATGCGTTTTCTGTACCATTCTTTTCAAGTGCAAATGATACAGGAAGTTCTGTTACCGTGGTACTGTTCTTATCTTTCCAAGTACCGTCAGCTTGGCAAGTATAAATATTATCATCACGAGAATCTTGATACTTAACCTCAATTACCATACCCTTCAATGAAAGGTTATCACCATGTGTATATTCAGTCTGTGGCGGAGTTGTTACATTAATTTCATTGATTATGTTGCTAACAACATAACCCTTAACACCGTTTTCATCCAAAGTGAATACATAGTTTCCTAACTCATTTCCTGTTTCAGTCTTTGTGAATGTAAGTGCCTTTTCAGTCTTTTGACCTGCAGGATCTTGAGTTGAATCAGGATATGTTGCCGTAACTGTTACTGAAACACCACTTTCAGGTTGTTCGCTGTAATTAATGCTTGCTGTCTTTTTCAAGTCTTCACCCGAAACACCGGCAAGAATATCAGCAACTCCTGCAACTTTTACAGTGATTGACTTAGGATTAATTGTACCCTTTACACCGCTTGGCATAATTATATTATACTGATCGCTGTTATCGCCTGTAATTGTCAAACCGCTTATTGTAATATCCTTATCTGAACCTTGGTTCTTAGTATCGAATGTAGCTGATACATTTGATGAATCAACTGTAAAGCTATCGCCTGATACTAAGTCAGCGCTTGTGATACCAAACTTTAGAATTGATTTTGCGTCAGTTGTAGTATCATATGTCTTTTCGATTGCCGATAAACCGTCAGCTTTTTCTGCTGTCAAGTGTAAATCTTTCTTATTAACCTTTAATGTAGCAGCTGTATTTGCACTGTTAAGACCTGTCTTTGAAACAACGATATGCTTACCGTTATTACCTGTTACAAGTTTGCTAAAGTTACCGCCGTCTTCGATTGCAACAGTAAATCCTTCGTTATTCCATTCAGTTGAACCATATGTAAATTCGTGAGTAGAACCATTTCCATATGTGATTGTAACAACCATACCGTCTAACGAAATACTGTCACCATAATATTTCTGAGTTGAAATATCTGACGGATCAGTAGTTACTTCCATACTTGTTGCAGCGTTAGTCTTAATTTCTACACTTGCGTCATTCCATGTAAATGTATAGTTACCCTTACCTGTACCGTTTTCGCTTGTATTTGTCGGTGCATAAGATTTTGTAGCTGCATTTGCTAAATCTGCCTTTGGAACAGTAACAGTATAAGCAAATGTAAAGTTACCCTCTTCGCCTGATACGATACCGCTTTGAGTTACCTTACTATTTTCAACTGTTGCGCCTGTTTCAGTTATAACCTTATCATCTGTCGCGAATTTATTTTCATAAATATCCTCAGAGATAACCGGAGTTAGTGTAACTGATTTTGTAGTAATGTTACCTGTCAATGACGGATATGTAGGTGTATATTCATCTAAGTTAGAACCTACAAGAGTCGGTGTACCTGTCAATGCTATATTATTCTGAGCATCTTTACTGCTGTAAATATATGGCGTAGCTGTTACACCTGTTATGTCACCATTATATACGCCGTCAAATCCTTCTTGCAAATCGGCAACCTTTAGAGCGATTGTCTGTTCTACAGCTTTTGTACCGTCATATGTCTTAGTGATAGCGTCACTGCCATCTCTTTCAATCTTAACTGTACGTTTTGCAACGTTTATTGTAATTGCATTTGACTGTACTGTATCCTTTTCAACAATAATTGTTTTACCGTTATCTGTTGAATTCTTTAATACTGTTCCGTCTGTCGGAAGTGTTGTATTAAGAGTTAAACCAAGAGTCTGCCAATCTATATCGTTGTATTTAATGTTCTCCTTTATTGAATCATCAGCATACGTTACTTTTACCGACAAGTCATTCAAAACAAGAGTATCACCATACTTATAATCATGGTTATCCTTTGTTATTTTAATCTCTTTAATACCTTGAACTTCAACTTTACCATTGATTGTAGAAGGTGTAGTTTTTATTTCAAAATTATCAGTAGCAGTAACAAAATCAACAACGTTTATCGGAACGCTAACGCTGTCTGCAACTGTGTTAACCAAATCACCGTAATTATAATTAAACTTAATTGCAGGTTTTGTCAAACCGTTCATTTCTGCAGTATAGTTATCTGTTGAGGCAATAGTTCCGCTCTTTGCTTTCTTATAGTAAGCAGTTGGAGCATTTTCGTTAATTGCTGTTATGTGAATTGGGTAAGGAATAATCGTACCAGCTATATCAGCAATAGATGACGGCTTAATGTAGTTAGCTGCGTCATTACCGCTAAGGGCGATATTTGTGAATTCAATACCTACATTATTGATTGTTTCACCTGTTTTTGAAACATCAGCAGATTTATATTTTGCGTCAGCCGTTACCTTAACGTCATCAGTAACACTGTTAAAGTTCTGTACTTCGCCAGTACCGATTGTGTATGTTACTGTTTGACCCTCACGAAGAGCTGTTTTACTGTCATATACCTTATTTGCAGTACTTATTGACGCAGTTGCCGTTAATTGCTTTTGTAGCATTGTAACTGCACCTGTTTCAGCTTCTTTCTCACCGGCAGAAACCTTAATCTTCTGATCTTTCATATTCTTGTAATGAGCCTTGAAATTCAAAGCGTCATTGCTATTTAATGAGATACTTCCAAGTGATACATTTACGCCTGCCGGAAGATCTGTATCCCATTTGTAATTACCCTCTGTACCTGTTACTGTATATGTTGTACCTGTTGGGTGACTGCTTGTCTTAATAGTAACTGACAAACCTGTTGGATTGAATGTATCACCATGTGTATATTGCATTAGGTCAGGTGATGTAATTGCAGCATCTGTAAATTCGTCTGCTACTACTGTACCTGTCAATCCCGTAGGCCATGTAAATTCATAGTTACCACTTTCCGTACCTGTAACAGAAGTATCTGAAATTGTTACAGTCGGATTAGCATCAGTTGAATTTGCATATGTAAGTTTATAAGCGAATCTCAAATTAGCTCTGTCGCCTGATAGAATATCAGCCGCTACAACTGTATTAGCTGTAGGGTTACCGCTTGCAATAGCACTTGCATTTGAAATAGATTTTACAAGGTCTTCTGTGTCCTTATAAATTGACGGGATATATACATTTGAAATTGCAACAGTTTTTACTGTAATATCACCGACTACATCGCCTGTAACAGTAGCGTCAGTTCCAAGTGTATAGTTATCATTGCCGCTTACTGTCGGTGTTGTAAAGCTAATTGCTTTATTTTGACCAACATTCTTATTTTCATATGCAGGTGTTGCACCAAGAGTTACTGTATCTCCGCTGATTACCTGAGTTGATGTATAACCGATATTGCTCTTTGATGCGTCATTTAATTCTGTATCACCATTATACGTCTTTGTAATATCACCGCTCTTTGCTGCAGTGATTGATGTAATTGCGATTGGCTTAATTGTTACAGCCGAGCCTTCACCGCTATCATTACCATTCTTATGGTTTGCAACGATTTGGTTGCCGTTATGTCCTGTTACAGACAATGTTTGTCCTTGTGCAAAAGTTCCGCCTTTTGCAGTATCTTTCCATGATAGTGTAAATGGAATATTATCTGCACTGATATTTACACTGCCCAATGCCCATGAAACTACGTCATTGACTACTGTTGCTGTGTATACTTCTGATGTTCTGTCTGTATAGTTAATTGTAACCTTTAAGCCGGCTATACTTAATTTATCGTTATATGTAACATCGCTGTTAAACTGTGTAGGGTTAGCTACTGTAATACTGTCTATAGTTCTTTCTACTACATTTGCACTACCTGTCAATGAATCAGGTGTCAATGAGTAGTTTGCGCTTGTTCCTACGCTATTATCAAGAGCAATGTTTGTTATCTCTACATCAGTAGTTGTACCGCTTTCAGGATTTGAAGTTTTGTACTTATAGTCGAATGTTACGCCTACTGTTTCACCGCTTACAATACCTGTGTCTGTATCTGCCGCCTCAAATGTAGCATTTGTAGCACTTGTTGCGGTTTGGTCTGTAACTTTTTGTGATACGTCAGCATACTTATTAACGTTCGGAATTGTTATTCCTGTGATAACCAATGGACGACGTGTGATTGTTGCGTCAAATTCTTGATTTGTATAACCGCTAATTTCAAAATTATTTGTATCGTTTAGTTGCGGATCTGATACAGTAATCTTGTTTGCAAGTGCAACTGTTGAATCGTTATAAGTATATGTTGCACCGCTTACTGTCGGTAATGTAACAGACAATCCGTCAATAGAGTTTACAGATCCAACTGTCCACTCAATAACACCGTTTGTATAAGTTGTGTTACCGTTATATACCTTTGTAACGTCACCGTTCTTTGACGGATTTACAGTTACTTTACGTTTGTTAACTGTGCGAGAAACACTACCTTCAACGCCTTCTTTAACCTTTACAGAAACAGTTGCTGTACCTACAGCCAAGCTATCCTTATCTGTAGGAAGTGTGATTGTGAATGGCTTTTCTGATACTGCAGTATCGTTCTTCTTCCAATTCACACCATCATCTGATGTATATACTTCTGTATTAGTATTGCCATAATCAACAGTTACTGTTGTACCTGTCAAATCAAGCTTATCGCCATATTCATATGTCTTATCAGGAATTGTAACTGTAACACCTGTTGCCTCAACTTCATTTACCACACCTGTTGCAGTAGCATTATTAGTAAGACTATAGTTCTTATCGCTTGCAGTATCTAATCTTACATTAGATAAGTTTACAACAGCAGTATTGCTTACTGTCTGATTATCTGCATACGCATAATCATATATTACTGTAACCGTTTCGCCGCTTACAATACCTGTGTCTGTACTTGCCGCCTCAAATGTAGCACCGCCGTTTGCAGCACTTGTTGCAGTTTGGTCTGTGCCTGTACCTGCCTCAAATCTGTTGATTGCAGGAATATTTGTGATAGCTGTTAAAGTAATCGGACGTTTTGTAATTGTACCGTTTGGTATACCTGTTACATCAGGAGTACCAAGTTTATAGTTACCATCATTATTATTTGTCAAATGGAAACCTGTGATATTTAACGGCTCAGATGTATGTACATCTGCCTCTGCATATTCAACAGTAGTAGGCTCAACCGTTACCGGGTCACTATTTATAATACCCTCTGTAATTGCATATGTAAATGCTGGATTAGTCAAAGTTTTGTTACCTTCGTATACCTTAGTAACATCATCACCTGTAATTTTAATCTTAGTCAATGTGATTGGATTTACTGTAATCGCATCACTTGTACCTGTTACGCTTGTACCTGTGTATGATGCAGTGATACCCTTTGTACTTCTTTGAACAGTAAGAGTTTCACCTTGAGTCGGTACATCTGTTGTGCCTGACCAAGCAAGAGTAAACGGAACTGTTGTAACATCTACATCTGATTGACCTTCAACTTGCTTTGTCCATGTTGACGCGTCTTTCCATACATATGTTTCGCTACCGGCGCTTGTTCCGCCTGATGTAAAGTTAACTTGTACCTTCAAACCGGCTAAAGCTAAAGCAGTACCATATGTTTGAGCCGTAGCAAATTGAGTCGGAGCAGTTACTGTTAATGAGTTAACTGTTCTTTCGTCAACGTGACCTGACTTTGTAGGAGTGCTTTCATCTAATTTATAGTTAGCGTTAACAGTGTTTGTGCTGTTTAGAACAAGATTATTTATTGTAATATTACTTGTATCGCCTGCTACAGATGTATCATTATATGTATACTTATAGTCAACTGTTACATTCTCACCGCTTACAACATTATCAAATGTTACAGCTGATGTTCCTACATTTTTAACCGGTACATCTGTATCATTTGAATATTGTTTTACTGTCGGAACAGTAATAGCAGTTACAGTTATGTGACGAGGTGTTATTGATCCAGTAACATTTTTTGAAAAATTCTCAATTTTATAATTTGAATTGTTTAATTCCAAACTCGACACAGTAATCCATACAATATTGTTTTCTGTAACTAATCTATCATTATATTTTGCAGGATTATTGGTAACTTTTACATTATCTTCATTAAATTGATCATCATAACCATCAGACGCATTTGTTACTGTATAAGTTATTGTGTCATCATCATCTAAATCTATGCCACCGTCATATACCTTTGTAATATTACCGCTTGCTGTGACATTAACCTTTAATTTATTAACAGTAATACCACCTGTTGTCGCCGAGTCAACACCGGTTGCTGACGCAGTAATTGTATATGTACCTGCTGAATTAAACTTATGAGTTGCTGAAAGTGTTTCCTCTGTTCCTGTCCACTTTAATGTAATATCATCAGGAACAGCATTCCAATCATAATCCACCGAATCAGTTTCGCCGTCATATGTTACAGTTACTTTAATACCTGTAGGATCAAATGTGTCACTGTAATTATATTCGTTCTTAGTTGGATCACTTATAGCGATAGATTTTATAGTTCTGTTGTTAACTGTACCGTTTTGATTTTCCAAATAAGTCGGTTCAACAGTGTAGTTTGTATTTGTTGTAGCAATGTTTCTCACTGTTACATCACTAACCCGACCTACACTGCTTATGTTTGCATATGAATACTCATATGTAATTGCAACTGTTTCACCATCTACAACTTCATATGGTGTATTAAGATCATACTCTGTATTAGTCGGAATAGTTGCTGTAGCGTTACCTGTCTTTGTATCAGCTTTATTCTTTGTTGCAGCCGGTACATTGTTAATAATTGCAATCTTTACAGTACGCTTGTTAATTTTACCGCTACCGTTAGAGATAGCTTTAATTGTGTAGTTATCTTTATTCGCACCGGCAAGTGTTGCAGTAAATACTACATTTTTGTCGTTATCACTTGCATTTTTGTCTGTAAGACCAGCCGCAACACCATCTTGATATACTGCTGTTACACTTGCAGTTACAACATCATCACCTACAAGTTCTCCGTCAGGGATTGTTGCTGTAAGTGCCGGTGCCTTTACAGTACCGTCGTAATCCTTGTTAATACCTGTTGTTTGTGACGGGGTAACAGTAATAGCCTTTTGACCAACTGTAATAGAATTACTTGCTTTTGTAGCAGTTCCTAAACTTACTGTAATTTGAGCACCGTTGTTAACTGCAGTTGAGTCAGTTGTATCGTGACGTGTTATCTTTGCCTCTGCCGCAGTCTTGAACGCATCCCAATCAGTGAAGCTTATATCGCCCAAACTGAACTGTGTACCTGTTGGAAGTGTATTATCCCAACTTGTGCCGTCATATGTGTATGTTGTATTTGTTCCGTCTTCACTTACTGTAAATGCTAAACCATCCAATTTGAATGTATCACCATGTGCAAATGTACCTGTCGGTGCAGTTACGCTTGTAATACTTCTTGCGGCAAGAACTGTGATTTTTTTCGAAATCGTCATACCTTCGCCGAAGTCGAAAGTATATGTATGGTCGCCGTTTGTTGCACTGTCCAAATCTGTACTTGAAACAGTGTATGTTGCTTTATCAGTTGAAAAAGTACCGCTTGGAGTATCGTTTACATTTACATCTGAATAATCGCCTAAAGTAATAGTAAATGCTTTATTACCGTCATTTGCACCCTTGCGGTATGTCATATCAGCGCTAACAGTCGGAGCTATTTTTTCTGCGAATGTTACCTCAACAGTTGTATCTGCTGAAGGACTTGCTACTGAATGTGTACGTGTTTTTTGTACACCGTCAATAGTTTCGCCTGTTACTGCAGTAACTTTGTTTTGGTCATCAGCAGTTGCTGTTACAGTGTAGCTTTCATCAGAATAAACTGTGTATGTACCGTCAGTTTCTGCAGTAAGTGTACTTCCGCCATCTTTTGCTACAGTAACAGTACCGTTACCTGTTTTGTTGATTGTCAATTTATGTCCGGCATCAACTGTCAATGCAACAGTTGCTGTTATATCTTCACCGCCTGTCGGTGTGAAAGTATAAGTTTGGCCGTTGTCTGTACCTGTGATACCGTTTACTGTCCATGTATAACCTGTTGTATGAGCAACAGTCGGTGCTGACAAAGTATATGCAGTATTCTTTGTCAAAGCAACCTTTGTACCTGATGTGTGAATAACACCTGTGATTGCACCTTGTGTTGGGTCAGTAATTGTGATGTAAGGTGTTGTATCAATAGCAGATAGAGTTGCTGTTGTTGCATTTTGTTGACCTGTTACAGTAATTTCAACGTTTTTGTTTGCCGCAGTTGATGTCAAACCTGTAAGCTTAGTTGCAAGGCTTGCACCTTTTACTGTAATTATATTTCCTGATATTGTGTAATCATCAGAACTGCTTAATGTTTGTCCATCGATTGTGATACCTGTGATGTCGCCGATAACATGTGTACCTAAAGTAAGTGTGATGTTAACGTCATTCTTATCATATAAATCGAATGAACCAGAGATTGATGCTGATATAGGTGTACTTATTGTTGCGTCAAAAGAAACAGTCTTTACACCACTACCGTCAACGTCAATATCATCTGATGCTATTGTATCAGTTTTATCTGCACCAGGATTTATAGCAGTTTTATCCTTTACAGTAAGAGCAACACCGTTAGTATTATCAAGTGCATAACCCGTCTTAGGTTTTACTGTAATTATAGCATCATATGCTTTATCATATTCAAAATTACCTGTTACTTCTGTACCGTTATGTTCCCATGTAACTTCTGCAGTATAATTAGCACCGTCAGGTACTGTTGCAACAGTATCCGGTGTTTCACCCGGTTTAGGGTATGTTACAGATACTTGTGCTGTTTTAATTTTTGCATTTGCAACAGTAATTGTATCTATTGCTTGATACTTTGGATTACCGTCATTTGTATCTGTTCCGCTGTACTTAACGTAAACTGTTTGATTATTGTTATCTAAAGTTAATTTAGTAGGTAAATCAGTGGCAGTGGCAGAATCTGCTCCAATAACCAAAGATAGATTGTTCTCTGGAAATTTGTTATATGGTACGACCTCCTCCGTACCGTCACTATACCTTAAAGTAACTTCTAAACCATCAGGTGTATAACTGTCATTCGGTGCGAATGAAGATGTAAGTCCTGTTTTGTTTGATGAAATACCTGTAAGCTTAATAGCGTCAAATGTATATTCAGCCTTTAATGTTCCATCACCGTTAAGTGTTACAGTAGCAGTTTTACCATTGATTGTTGCAGTTGTTGAATCTGTAAACTTGTAACCACTGTCAGCACTTAGTGTAACACTTGCTTTGTATGCTTGATTTTTAGCAAATGTGCTGTCAGCCGGATCCCATGTAACAGCCGGATTAGCTACCACGCCGGTTGTAGTTGTTGTAGCAGTCGTAGCCGGTGTTGCACCAATCGTCGGTGCTGTTACAGTTAATGCTACTGAAGGTATTGCTGTATCTTCAGACGGTGTGTCGCCACCTGATGGAATTTTAATTTCTCCTGTACCGTCAATTTTTACTTCCGCCTCTGCTTCAAACATATATTCCGTACCTGGATTATCCATTGAAACATATATTTTTACTTTATAAGTATCAAATGGGAAATTATCATTTGTATATTGTTCCGTTAAATCTTGATCTTTATAAATATCAAATAAATTTTCACCATCCACTTTGGTTGGATCCAATGTATTGCCAGCAGCTTCCAAAACGCTATTTACGCTGTCCTTTGTAAATATATCTGCACCACCATTGGCTGCATTTGTTACATCAACCGATCCTGTTGAAGCATCATAAATTACATGTTCTTCCGCAGAATTAGGAACTGCATTAGCTTTAACTCTCATAGCAGGCAAAAAGCTACCTTCAAATGATGGAACTACATTACCTACATAAGTTGATGAAGCAGTAAACGAATTTGAATCATTTTGCAACGTTGCGCCATCGCCTGCATCATACCAAATATCAACATCCGAAACTATTGTCACTCCAACAGTTGCAGGACCTCCCTGGTGTGCATTAGACTTTTGATCAGGATTTGGTTTTTCTGATATTTTATCAATAACACCATTAGTATAATGTACAGTTAGTTCACTTATACATGCATTTTTTGAAATCGATCCATCTGCTTCTACGCCATATGAACTATACGCATATGAAATTGTAGATGGTAATATAGAAAAAATCATCGAAAAAGCCAAAATAGCACTAATAATTTTTTTCTTCATTAAGTTAACTCCCTTCTTGTTAGCTCTGTATTTATATTAAAAAATTATCATGATGGAGCGCACCATGAATAATTTGCTTCGCAATATGGTTGAGCAACACTGTTTGCTACAAGACTACCCTGTATAATGTAATATTGAATTTGATAATATGTCAAATCCAACGGACAATCTCCGCCATTCGCCACAGTTGCTTCACTTACACAAGCCAAAATTTTGTTTTTTCCTGCTGTAAGAGTTCGAGCAGTATATTGTGCAGTTTTTGATGGTCTGAAATTCAATTCTTTTATCATAGCCAAAGTAGAATTATTCGTCCAATTTAATGAACCGCCATTATTTTGGTCGTATGCAGATTTTACAAATCCACGCATTCTACCTATAAATATGAATCCTTTATTATCACTTGTTTCATTGTAAATAATACCCAATCCATTATCAACGCTCGCTCTGACACCTGTCATAATATTTTCACTGTATACGTCAAACAAGCTATATCCTACTGTTTTAACTGCATCTGTTGGAATCATTTCAACCCTAAAATTATCAGAATTCTCAACATCAACGGACATATATGTGTCAGATGATGCACCTTCTTGCATCAAAGCCATTCTTATTTTCGCTTCTTTTATACGAGTTACTCCATAACCTTTATCATTTATTCTCCTATAATTAAATTTAATTGAATAAACACCGTTAGTCAACGCACCAATAGCATCATATGTTATTGGTCCTATAGCAGAATAATAACTTGAATCATTTCCATTCAACAAAGTTCCCGGTGTATATACGGCTTTTACTACCAGTGTACCGCCGTCTATATCATCTGTGGTAACATCGGAAAAATCGAATGATTCCATATCCGGTTTTGTTTGACTTGAATCAACCGGATTACCGTCTGCACCAAGTTCCGGCATTAAGTCGAATGTGGTTGCATTATCAAGTGCCGTCCATGTATCTGACATATTTGAGGCAGATACTTTTGTCCAACCACCTGCATACGGTGCGTCTGCATGAATTGTTTTACCTGCAAAGCAATATTCAAGTTTATTCGTCAGTGGATAATCCGAGCCATTCGTAACCGTTCCCGTTCCGCCCGGAGTTGTCGGGTCGGTTGAATTTGGGCCGGCATGAGGATACTCCCCTCTATAATTATCTGTTCTTTCCTTGCTTGAATAATTCGTATTCGTCTGCAAGTCAGGATGAATAAACTTTTCTTTTACATAATCATTTACCGATTCGGTCGCGTCCTCTCCGACACCACATGTCAATGTGCCGATAAGTGAATCGTCCCAATCGTAAAACATTGTTACGTAAATATCGTTTAGGCTAAGTCCGCCCGCTTTCGCACTCTTTCCTTGTCCGAGTACGATTTCAATATCCTTATTCGCCGCTTGCTCACTCGTTTCAAGAACGCTATCTGTATAATCATACTGATAACCCTTCATTGAAAAGTCCGCTTTATAAATCGTAAAGCCGAACTGTGCCGGTGATACGGAAGATACATCATCAGACGCGATTGTCAGCACTTTATTCTGTGTCCAATCACTATCCCATGCGGAAGTCCATTGATCTTCTATCTTCTTTTTCGCATTTTCATCGGCATATGTGAATCTCGCTACAACAACCGGATTTTGATGTTGGTCGGGATCAGGCGTTGCCTTTGGGTCAGGCGTCGGTGTTACTGTCGGCGTCTTTGTCGGTGTTGGTGTCGCATCCGGATCCGCCGTTGCACTTGGGTCTGTAGTATTATTCGGTACTACGCCCGGATATTCCGCCCCCAAATACAAATAACCAGTTTTCGTCGTCTGATTTGTTGCCGTATCTGTTTTACTTTCAATATATGTCAGTGCGGTGTGAGTTGTCCATGTGTCTTTACCCAGCGTCGGCAACGCTCGCCTTGTAGCCCATGTGGTTGACTCACTCATATCCACCGCTGTTGCCTCATCGTCCCATGTAGTCGGAACTATAAGGCTCGGATCATATTGCAAAACCGCTCCAACCGATGAATAATCTTCGTAATCGCCGTTTACTTCAAGGCTGATTTCCATATAATTATCTTCACCTGTTATACGTTTTGCAACAACAGTTATCTCCGGCTTTGTCGATGTCACTTCATCGGCTAACACCGTAGGAAGCAATCCCACTGCCAACGCAAGAGCTGACATAACTGCTACTATTCTCTTTATCAAGCGGAACCACCTCCATTATTTGCATTAGTTATATTAGACGGATATGTTTTCTCCATATTTTGTTTCAAAAGTGTCAGATCAAACATATTAACCGCTCCGTCACCATTTAAGTCTGCCGCCTCAAACCGTGCTTTATCCAATATCCACGGTTTCTGACGGTTAAAAAATCTCATCAACTCCGCCCTATCAGGCAATTTGATGATTTCATCGCCGTTTATATCACCAACAATCATTTCAATAGTATCGGCAAGCGTCAAATCTGCATTATCATCCACTTGCGTCTTATCTATTTCGATTTCGGGATATGTAAGGTGCGATTGTTTCTTTACAACCATTTTGTAGCTGAACTGATTCGATACAGGCAACTCAAAATTCCACTCACATTCGCCTTTTTTAGTCGTCTTTGTGAGTACGCCGTAAAGATTATTGCCGGCATCATCGGTATCTGCCGATGTAAATGTATACATCGGTGTCGTTTCACCGTCTTTGTATATCTCAACTGTAACCGGTTTTGTATCATTCCAGCACTTAACTGTACCGATTATGTTATATTTACCGTCAGTATTGAATATATCAACTATTTCAACACCGTCAAAATGGTTCTTTGCATTATTGACTTCTGTGGTTTTATCCACGTCACCTTCCCATGACGCTGAATTTGTTACACCGTTTTCGGTTGCGCCCATTACAAATGTTTGTTCCGTAAGGTTTAGTGTTATCGGCTTGCCGACATAACCATCCTCCGGCATTTTATTCAGTCTGAACGGCACTCTAAGCAGATAAACTCTGTCATATCCATCAGTCTGTATAAAATCACTCAGTCGCAAATTTGTACCGTCGACTGATTTTATTGTAACAAATTCCGTTTTATATTTGTCTGTTTGGTCAATATCCAAATCACTTTGCAAGGATTGTTTATACAATTCCGCATTCTTCCAATACGCCACATCACTCGTCGTTACATCTGACTTGATATTGTTACTTTCAATCGTTCCGGCAAGGTCAAAGCCCGTATCGGTACTGATTCTAATATTGCCATCGCAAGGAGTGAATATTTCACTGTCATAATCTATCGCAAAATCCATACTGTACAATCCGTCAAGGAAATACTTCAAATTCTGCGTATTTTTTATACTTATTCCAAACCACACAATACCTGAACCGGCATTATCCACATCATAGACATTATCCGCTGTCAAGTTCGGTGTTTGAGGTTTGTCCAAAGGTTTTGACGCAGTTCCGAGATAGTCAAGCGTTAACGTTGCCTTTTCCGGCGGAACTGTCGCAACCGGTTGTCTGACCGCCGTATCAGGGTCGAATGTCGCCATACTGTCACTAACCGTTGTCGGAAGTGATTCGTAATACGGTGTAGGCGTTATATTCAACAGTGCGTTAGCATCTATCGAGTTGACATTTCTGTCTTCGGTAACATCTGCCACTCTGTATGCGTAGATTTTTGCCCATTCATCAGCAGAATTTATTATATCGGTATAGAAACCGTTATTCATTCTTTGATAAAGCATATCCGCGTCATTTGAATCAACAGTTCTGTCAAGGTTAATATCACCTTTATTCGCAAGAACCACTACAGGTCTTGTAAACAATCGTGTTGTATTATCAGTATCGGTAAATGTATATTTTAACGTATACACTCCCGGTCTTATATTAAGACTTGCCAACTCACTTATAACACAACTTGCCCCTGTATTTGCCACAGTGACCGTTTGCGATGTTGTTGTCATTATATCTGTTACATTTGTCGGAACATTGACAGTTTGAACTTCTATTGTACGAGTTACATTTTCCGCCGAAACTGTATTTCCGTCCATATCTTTCAGATTTTTAAAACCCGGATCAACAAACGTTTGTCCGTTGTATACAAACAGCGTATAAGGATTTTCATCGTAATTCACGCCGTCCCATGCATCTGTATAATATTTTGTATCATATGTATTTACCGCTTTGTTCGGTGTATATGCCGCATCATATGTATGATTTTTCGAGAACAAATCTTTTGCCGTTGACTTATCCGTTATATTGTCGGACGATTCGATTAAACCGTAAGGTGAATTACCCGGTTTTATATCAACATCAACCGCTTTTTTTCTGAGTATTGTAATCGTGTATTCAGCCGAATAATTTTGTCCGTCATTCGGGTCTGTATATTCTGTCTTAATTTTGACTGTATTAAGTCCTTCTTGAAGATCAAACAAGTCGGATTTATATGTCGTAACACTCGTTGATGTAGAATCAACTTGAGGCGCTATCGCTAAAGCATTTCCATTTGCTGTTGCTGTCACCGTCATAGACGGAGTTAATCCCAACAGTTTATTCTTCAAGTCGAATTCAACGAAATTCTTTTCTACAGAGCCGTCTACAATTACTCTGTATGCGTATGTTGTTTCGTTAAATGTTGTCGCCGCATAAGGTGGAAGTGAATCTCTTAAATCGTTTGGCATTGTTTCATTTTCATTATAATCCCTCAAGTCCGCCAAACGAACCCACACGTCATTTGTTTCACGATAAGTCGGTCTTACCGTTACATTTTGCGCTATCATCGTAAATGTCGTTGACATTTGAGATGCGTTTGCGAACGTTATACCATCATCAGTTTCCCACTTATCGAATGTGTATCCGGAATCCAAAATCTGAACATATATCGGAACAATTTCGCCTACTTCATATGTTCTTGAACATATCCTGTTGCTTGTTTCGTCCATCAAATATCCCAATCCGATAGATTGTTGTACGCTGTCGCCGTTGTCAACAGTTACGGTATACACTTCATTTTCCGTTACCTTAAAGGTTATATTGAAATATGCCAATTCAGCATTTTTATTTGAGCCTACGCTGACTCTCGCCGAATATGTTCCGACCGCCAAGCCATGCTTTGTACGAATTTCAAACTGCGTTTTGTCGCCAACATTCAAGAAAGTAACATACAATGGTATGCTATTTACAAAACTTGTAGGACTACTGTCTGTAGCCGTTGTTCCATCAGTCTGAACGAAATCGGAAATTCTCATTGTCAGACCGGTTATATTATCTATACCGACATTCTCAAGCGTGTACATTTGTCTTTGTACATCGGCAGTTGAATAACCCACTTTCTTTGTATCGTACTCAAACGTTTTACTGTTAAGCACAACTTCTACCGGACTGTCCGCACTTCCTACATCAGTAGTAATCTTTATTGCCTCTTTTTCCGGTTCTGGAGTCGGAGATGTACTCGGTGCCGGCGACTCACTCGGATTTGGCGACTCGCTTGGGTTCGGTGATTCACTCGGGTTCGGCGATTCACTCGGATTTGGCGACTCGCTCGGGTTCGGCGATTCAGTAGGTTTTACCGTAGGCTGAATTGCCAGTGTTGTCACCTTTATTTTTAAGTAAATATCGTCCGGATTTTGTACATATCCGAAATTTGTATATGAGTAATCTTCAAGTTTACCGATAAGCGTTACTGTTGTTCCCTCTGTCGGCAACACAGTAGCCGTCGGATCACCTTCTATGCTCCAACTTACAACCTTTGCACTGTCATATTCAGACGGTTGATAACCGATCTGTCCATGATATGCAATAGGAATTGTACTTCTATCAGGGAATGATATATATGTTGCTATATCCGCAAGGCTTTGTCCCTCGTATACAGGGAACATCCCCGCTCTCCCCTCTGAATAGTCTTTTTCAACATAGTTATTTCCGTTTTCACCAAGATAATAATTAACTCTCGGATTAAATACAAACCCTACTTGCGCAGTTTCTGCATCATCCGGCGGAATTGCTGACAATTTAAAATTATCATTACCCAAGTTTATGATACTTTGTATCAATTCACGGTCTGTATTCGTCATACTCGTTGCACTGTCAGACATCGCATTAATTTTAATAACTGCCTGTCCGTTCACAATACTAACCGTTACAAAATCATTGTTATCCGTACTTTTTAATACCATTCCGTTTGGCAGGTATATATTAAAGTTTGTTCCGTCTTCAAAAGCTGCTCCGTCTTTAGGAATGACCGTTATATCTAAGATACCCGTTTCTCTTTCAACTTCCGCAGTTATTGTTGCATCCTTGAGATAATCATTTCCCTTTAATACATTTCTCAACGCATCAATATTCCAATTAAATCCGTCAGGGATTGTAAGCCAAGCCGGCTCAGGCGTTCCGAACAATGCTTTGTCAAATTCTTCTGTATATGTTTCACTAACAGGTGCAGTACCCGTTTTCAATGCTTCCGTAACATCATCAGGCGTCCAATCCGTTTGGATAGGATTTTGAGTCGGAGGAACATACATATCGTCAATGCCGTCCAAAACAGGAGTTACAGTATCAGGCATTTCTAAATCATCCCAAATTGACGGTCGGTTACTGTCACTGTATGACAAAATACGATTATCATATTTAAAGCCGGTAATCGTAACAGGTTTTACCGTAACTTTTACCGTTACAACTTTATCTGTACCTGCATAGTTTTGACTTACAGTATAAGTCACATTACCCAAAGGATTATATTCTGTTCCATTGCTATATTGAACTGTAAAAGTTTCATCTTCTGAGTTCCATATCATATTGCCCAGCACTTGCTGTCCGTCGGAATATCTCTGAACAACGGTATTCATTGTTTGGTTCAAATATGCAACCAAATCCGCCAATGTACCCGCTTTTGTCGTATCCGAGCATCTATTATAAATAGAGTACGCAGTAACTGTTCGTTCTTCAACTGCCGGAGTTACATCAAGAAGTGTTCTGACAACTTTCCATTCTGCCGGAAGTACGTCTACAAAGTATTCAATATGGTCATCTCCGACATACATAATATACGCACTATCATCTTCTATACTTAAAATACTATTAAGTTGACTTTGAGTCATATTACATACTTGAACAGGATCTACGATTTGGAAACTCATCTTTCCCAGTGAAACTTTCCTGTCAGATGCTAAAATACATTTTACATCTTCCGTTTTTGGTGAACCTATCTGTTTCTCTCCAATATATTCACCGTTAGGAGTTTGTGGGTCCGGAACAAGGTTTATTTTTATCGAACTGCTCGTCAGCTCCGAATATTCTTTTGTCAAATAAGCCTCACTTGTAAATACTTCTGTATTAGCTTTAAAAGTATTCGTTACATCAGTCGCTATATCATTAGTATCAAAGTTGGACGGAACTATATACTTGCTATCATAATCCAAGGTAAAATCCACACCGGTAGCATCAACATTTTCGATACTGACATCTACTAATGCTTGAATTTTTCCATTTGTACCATACTGCAAAGTAAAGCCGTCAAAAACAAGTTTACTCTCTTCTGTAACAACATTTGCAAGACTTATATTTTCTTTTTCCGCTGACACAGTAAAAACAAACGACGGCAACATCATACATATTAGTGTCCATACCGCCACAACTTTCTTTATTGCAGCACTTTGTCGCATATAACCCCTCCCCTCCGGGTATATTTAATACACTTATTTTACATTTTATGGAATCAACTGTGTACATTCTTTTAATTGTATCCATATATATCTAATATACTACAACCCCCCCTAATTGTCAAGTTAACCAAATATGACAACTATGCTACATTTCCGTGTCAAAGAAAATCCTATTTGGTCGAATTTTGTTTCTTATATTAATATAAAAAACAACGTACCCATTTGGGGTACGTTGTCTTTATTATTCAGTATATGCACTGATAAGAATTCTGCTGCTGTCTGTTCTGTTATTAAGATTTGGAGCTTTTATAGTTCTATGAGTTGTGATATATAGCCTGTCTTTAGCGTTGTACTTATCGTCACCGTTAAAGTCACATATCTTCTTATCAACCATAGCTTGTGCAGGAGTTACGTTTGGAGTAGTTGTGCTGTCAGTGTTTAATTCACTGTCTGCATCTTCAATATCATCAACAATAACTTCGTCTTCAACGATTGTTATCTCGGCGTCTGTAGTTATTGCCATATGGTCTTCCTTAACGTTCTCCTCTTCGGCAACCGGAGTTTCTGTTTCAGTTACTTCTTCTGTAACTTCATCATAAACACCCATTACCGCTGTTTTCAAGCCCTCACCTGAATAACTGTTGCTTGACGAGTCGCTATCTGATGAGCCGCTGTCCGATGTACCGCTTGACGAGCTACTGTCTGACGAACTGCTGTCTGATGTACCGCTTGATGCACTGCTGTCTGATGAGCCACTATCAGATGTACTGCTTGACGAGCCACTGTTTGGTGAACCGTTGTCTGATGTACCACTTGATGTATTACTGTCAGATACTTTATCATCTGACGAATCTGTCGGTACATTAACAGTTGTGTCATCCTTTGTTGTGCTGTCGTCTGTCTTATCACCTGTTGGCGTATCGACTGTTGTATCATCCTTTGTTGTGCTGTCGCCTGTTGTATCATCCTTTGTTGTACTGTCGTCCGTCTTATCACCCGTCGGTGTATCGACTGTTGTATCATCCTTTATTGTACTGTCGTCTGTCTTATCACCCGTCGGTGTATCGACTGTTGTATCGTCCTTTGTTGTACTGTCGTCTGTCTTATCACCTGTTGGCGTATCGACTGTTGTATCATCCTTTGTTGTGCTGTCGTCCGTCTTATCACCTGTTGGCGTATCGACTGTTGTATCGTCCTTTGTTGTACTATCGTCTGTCTTATCATCCGTCGGAACTTCAGCCTTTGTATCATTCTTATCATCAGTTGTTACAGCTCCCGCTGCCAAAGCATCCGGATACAAGTCTGCATAATCTCCGAAGATTTCGTCCATTGTATATTCTGTACCAGCCAACATTGACTTAAAGTATTCAAGGTCTTTTTCATCAATAATATCGTGGCTGTCACCCGTTGTAACTATATCACCAGGTATCAAATCAATTCGTCCGAAATCATACATTGCTCTAGCATACGATTCTTGAACATCAATTTCAGATAAGTAATATGTTAAGTAGCCTGCACGTCTTACCGTGATACTGTATACGCCTACGCCTGCCGCAGTAATTGTTTCTTGCGAGAATTCAAACTCACCGTCAGCTCCTGTTACAACTTTTTCTACAAGTGCACTATCAGGATCTGTAATCACATCATATTGTTGTGCATTAGGGACTTTATACAAGCTTACTGTGGCAACATTGTCACCGTCAGCAACTGTATTAACGTTACCTCTGATAGTTGTTTGTAATTCCGAAACAAGTTTATCATGATCTCTTATAACCTTAACCTTATAACGTCCTGCTCCTCCGACATCATTTGTAATAATGAATTCAAAGTTATATACAGTCTTTGAAAGGTCAAGTCTTGCTACTGTAACAAGTTGATCTGTAACTTGTCTGTCGATTTCGACATTATCCAACTTAACTGCGATAGTTGTTTCTGCACTGTCTGTTGTATCTGCCGTTGCGGTAAATTCAATTTCTTGTGCAAGAACCGGAACTTTTACAGTATACGAAATTGTATTCTGTTCAAATTCAGGATCAAGTTCATAATATTCATCATCAGGATTATCGTCAGTTACCTCAAGGTTTGTCAAGAATGCTGTATTCTGTTGAATCACCTTAAGTACATATGTTGTCTTTTCCGTTTCATCAAGTGATGAGTAAACTGTTATGAAGAATATATCTTCATTTGACGTTGTACTCAAATCATAATCATTCGGAACATTATCAACATTTTCTGTTGATACACCGTTATGTGTTATGATAACCGTATCTGCCGGTTCTCTTGAAGCTGCAAGAATATTTATGCTTTCCTGACCTGCCTGAACGATTGCCGAATACTTGAATGTTTCTGAATCGAACGGATCAATTACTGTTGAAGATGTATCGTAGTCGTACAAGTCAGTGTCGCCATCGTCAAGAACAAGATTGTCAAGACGAATCTTACTCTGTGCTCTTTCACTTCTTCTTACTACCACTCTGTAATATCCAACATCGTCTGCCTCTGGGCTGATAACAGTAAAGTCGATATTTGCAGTAGCGTCATCATCTTCCATAAACGATATAGGAAGAATAAATTCTTGAGCTATATCTGTGAACATTTCAACTTGATTTTCTGTTCCCAACTGTGCAAGAACAGTATCGTTTTCATATTCTTTCTTTATAACAAGTGAAACGCTGTTATCTGTATAATCAATTACTGTCTCATACAATCTGATAAGTTTGTTATAATTCTTATCAAGTTCATATTTACCGTTATTCGGTTCATCCTCTTCTATAACTGCCAAATCTGCAAGATATGCGTTACTCTTATCATAAGGAGCTCTTATAACTTTTAGAGTATATACCGCACTTCTCTCTTCGCTGTCGCCGCCCGGAAGAATCTTGTCATAAGTTATCTTAACCAATACTGTAAAGTTATCTTCATCAAGCGGTGTATCAATAGTCTTTCTGTAAGCACCGTCTACAGCCGGATCATTATAATCGACCGAACCGTCTGGCAATACCTTACCTATTTGAATTCCAACGTTCTGGTAAGATTCTGCAATTACATCGAATTCTTCAACCGATTTACCGATATAAACGTGGTAATCACCGTAATTTGTACCGTTAAATGTTTCTGACATTACTGCATCAGGTGATGGTTCAACTCGTAGATTCGTCAAAATCGGAACATCTGTCTTATAAATATTAACAATGTATTCCGAAACATTTTCAAATCCACTTTCGGCGTATTCTGTTACTCTGAACTTGAATACTCCCTTATCTGTATCATCAAGTTGTGCCTTAATGTAGTCACTAAACTGTGTAGTTACTGTATAGTTGTCAAGATATTCACTTCTGACAACATCATTACCACCATAAACATCAAATATTTCAATATAAGCATTATCATCATTCAACGGATATGCAAACAATTCTATATCTGATGTATCAACCATGACATTGTACTTATGTACATTGCCTGTCACTGACTTATCAAATGTACCCATTGTACCGTTTCCGTCTTTGACAATAATGTCTTTCAAGAACGGTTCAAAGTGATCTGATCGCTTATCAGCATTGACGAACAATGTGTAAACATAACTGTTTCTGTCATCAGCTGTTACTCTTATCGTGTACTTTTCTCTGTCTGTACTGATAAGTTCTGTTATGTTGCCATCCATAACTCTTCTGCCGTTTACTCTTATAACCGCATCTGGATCGTTTGCTGTCAAATCAAATGGTAGATTATTAACCGCATCAGTATTTACAACAGTAGATGAGTATCCGTCTGTTATATCAACTGTATCACCGTTTACGATTAAATCAGTAAGTGCTGTGGTTGACTTACGGATTATTGTCACTGAATATCTCTGTTTTGCCTTAGAATCATTTCCTGTTTCTACAATAACCGTTGTTACCGGTTTAGAGATTGCCACCGTGTTGCCACCGTGTACATTGACATTTGTTCCGTCATATTCCGGAGTTGCATTTATTACAACTTCATCTGCATTGCTATCAACGTAAGCATAGTAGTTCACGTCACGAGCTGTAAAGTCTGTTGTAAATTCTACATTCTTACCTCCGGCTGTTACTGTCAAGTCTTTCAAATCAACAGATTTAATCGTATCATGAGTACGTCTGTTAATTGTCAATGAGTATACGCTTGTAGGATAATTTGTTTCCTTAGACGGATATACCATAAAGATTACTGTCGAATCTTGTCCTGCCGGTGATGTAACATCAAATGTTCCATCGTGGTTATTTACAACGTGAGATGTTGATGACACAGTTGCAACAACCGGAACATAATCCTTTGTTTCTTCAACAAAGTGTGTAAGCAATTCTTCTGTATCAACGGTAATAGTATCAACATCGAACGGCACTGTTACATAATAGTTATGTATCGACGGATCAAACACAGGAGCCATGCTACCCTTATCAACTGCAAGATAATCAAGTTCGGCGATTGTATCGTTAGGTCTTACAACATTTACAACATAATGTACTGTTGTCTGAGATGCCTTAACACCTGTATCACCGTTACTCTTTACAAAATCAATTTCTGATGTAAGAACTATATCAAAGTAATTTGCACCATGTTTCAATTTTGTAATACCAAGGTGATTATCTCCCATATATGCTTTTTCAGCATCTGAAAGTTTTTCTCCGCTGCTTGTAATCGGCATATTGTTGATTGTCACATACATATTTGTTGTTTCATCGAAATACGGAATCATATTGATTTCTTCTGTATCTTTATCAACAACAACTGTGTAAGAGTATTGATCACTTCTGAATTCAGGAATTATAGGTAATTCTTCATTAGATTCTGTTAACTTTAAGCCGTCAAGTTTCATATCACCGTCATACTGAGCTTTAGCTTTATCTTCGCCCTTGTTAATTACTACTGTGTATCTTTCCTTAGTTCCAAGTGTATTATCCACAGCGAATACAAGAACGTTATCACCCTCATATAGTTTAACGCCTGTGACATTACCCGATACAAGAGTAGCATTATTAAGTTTAACGCTGTCATGCTGTCTTGCAGTATCTTCTTCAGAACCTACAGTTGCCTTTACCCATACCTCTGATGTATCGTTAGGTACATTCAGATAATATGCGTGTTCAGAATGATAGAAGTCACTTGATAATGTATATCTCGATTCTTCCGCTCCGGTTGATGAGCTGTAAATCTCTATCGGCAATTCAATATAAGGTCTATCCTTATTGTATGCTCTGTTTACAGTTACAACATAATGCTTTTCTGTTCCGTTAAAGGTTACAACCTTGAACAACAATTCAGTATCGCCGTAAGGAACATTGGTCATTGTATAAGTTTGTCCGCTCTCTACTTTCACAGAACCATTATTTGTTGCATTATTACTTACACAGATATATGACTTACCATGTATTCCTGTCGGATCTTCAACCTCTTCAGGTCTTAGACTCGGAGTGAACGATACAGTATCTACATCATAATCATATGAGATATAGTAGTTTGTCAACTTCGCATTGAATAGCGGAGTAACATTTGAACCTTCTGTATAATCCATATGAATTATGTCGCCGGTATGTTCAGGTGTTGCACGGTGTGCATCAATTATGTAAGTTTCCTTTGTAATATTATCTTCGGCAGTTACTGTTATAATAACCTTGTTTGAACCGTAATGAAGTGGCATATCATTTAGTTCTGCTGTTGAGCCAAGGTTATAATACAACACTTCGCCGCCTTCTTTTCTGATTCTTAGATCAGAATGTTCATCTGCTGCCTCAACTATCAATGAAAGCTTATCTTCATCGTAAGGGATTGCAAGGAAGTATTCATGAACGTCCTTATCAAACATCGCTGTCAATAGTGCATAGTTTTCAGAATTGATATTTGAAAGTTCTGCATTATGGCTAAGTTCCATCATAGTAGAAGTTGTATCTCTTACTACTACATTATCCGGACCCGCTGCTCTGTTGATAGTTACTGAATAGTATCTTGCATTCTGTACCTTACCGGCACCGTTAGATTCGCTTACTTCAAATACAACTGTGTTATCACCCTTTTGAAGAATCATCGGATATTCAAGCATATTGCTTACTAGCGTCTTCTTTTCAACCTTATTGTTATTTGAATCAACATAAGTTTCAAGAAGATATACGTCGCAGTTCTGTGCGCCAAGGTTCTTCGACAATGATAGCTTAACTTCCATTGTATCTTCGTCTACAGAGTCATAGTAGTTATAATCGTATTGATTATTTACAAATACTCTTGTAAGCGGCTTGCCTGTGTCGGCTCTCATTATATTAGTCAAGTAAGCCATTTCAGGATCAAGATTAATATATGAATCCTTAAACAATTCAATAGCATATTCTGATGTTGTCTTATTAGTGTTATAAACATTGAATATAACTCTTAGTCTGTCACCCTCTGTAAGCTTTGTTCCGTAAACAACCTGACGGCTGCTTACCTGATTTGAAGACTGATTGTCATTCAAACTTACACGGTTAACGATTTCATAATCGAATCCATCGTCAAACGGTACCGCCGTTATTTTAATCGGCGTATCAGATTCATCAATTTCCTGAGGAATTGTAAAGTGGTAAGTAAACTTATCAGATGTATTATCCTCAACCGGAACTGAAACTGTATCATAATATTTATCACCGATTTGAATTATAATATCGTTTAGCTTAGCATAATCATCATTTGCAATTCTTGTTATGCTGAATGTGTAAGTCTTTGTAACAGTACCATCTTCTGAAGTTACATTTAGCTTAATGTCATTTATACCTTCCTTAAGCATAAACTTAACTTCTTCATTTTCTTCAAATATTCCGCTACTTGAATAGTTCATTGAGTTCTGGATATATGTACCTGTTGCATTTTCGCTCATTCTCAAATGCTTAAATGTAATATAAGTATCTGCGTTACTTACTGTGTAAGTATAATCAAGCTGCTCAGGTAGATAATCCGTGAAATCTCTATGAATATCAGCGTCTGTAGGCAATGTAAAGTCTGCGTTGATAAGGTCTGCATCATTGCTCATAGTTTCTACAACAAGTGTGTAGTTTCTATATACAAGATTTTCAACATCGGCAACTTCTTTATATTCAGTTACTCCGATATTAATTTCTTGTGGAATTGATACCTTATCTTTTGATGTAAATTGCTTTCCTGTAGTGTCATAGTAGTCATAGTTCTGAGTTGCAAAGCTACCAATCTTTACAAGTTTTCCTACGCTTACTGTTATAACTCTGACAGTTGCCTCATTTACATACGACGGCATCTTAGCAACGTATGCACCCTTTGTACCGTCTGCCTTTACATAATCAGCATCCCACTTAGCTGTCACCGGCATTGCATAACCAAGTTCATTGCTTGTTTCAAACGAGCCTTCCGGTGTTCCAAGCATAACTCTTAGAATATCAGGTGTTCCTGCCGGAATTATTGTCAATTTGTAATCCTGAGTATGAGTTAAATCACTGTTATCAGTCAATCTGATTGTCAATATGCTTGTGTTATCACTACTGTTATGGTCATTTGTACCACTTTTGGCTGTTGCCATATCAGTAGATGTACTTACTGAACCAAGCTGTAAACCGGCTGAGTTTATTATGCTTGTTGTTACGTATGACGGATCGTCTGACTGTGCCTTGACTACCGGCTCTGTATCGTAATCAACATATGCGAGATATTCATTTCCGTAACGTTGTGCTCTTATTCCGTCAACAATTAGTGTTTCAAGGTTAAGTTCACGTTGGTTACGATTAATCTTAATTCTGTAATCTCTTGTTTGAGTAGCGTCTTCACTCTCTACTCTTACGATAAACTTATTAATACCTGTTGTAAGTTTAACGGCTGTTACAATAGAATTCAATGCCGCTCCGGCAATATTCTCATGTCCTCCGACTTCTTTAAGTACAGTAATCAATGTACTTGAATTCTTATGAACATGATTTGCATAAGCATAAATATCTACCTGTTCAACATTTGCTCCTACAGTTACTTCATAATCTTCAGTATCATAATTATACTTAGGATTCATTTCGTAACCTGTAACACCCAAACCTAATGTAGTATGGCTTAAGTCTGCATCGTTCGATCTGTGATGAACCATAATTGTATACTGCTTTGTGTAATCTCCAAGTACAAGAGTTACCGGAACTTCAGCATAGCCGTATTCATCAAGTTCAAGTTCTGACGGCGTGTATGCTCTTGTTACAGGGTTTTCTCCGCCATCAGTAACAGGAGTACTCTTAGCCTGTAAATCATATATGTCATTGTAATCACTACCGATATAAATCTTAAGTGTTTCACTAATGCCTTTTTCTTTTACAGATTTCAGTGCTTCTTGTGCATCTGCAACAAAGATGTACTGGTCTTTTGAGTTATCAATGTTAATCTCATAATCGAATACATTCGGTTTAAAGTCTTTACCCTTGAATTCAATAGGATCTTCTGCAATAGCGTCAGGTCTTACTTCAAGTCTGTCAAGTGACATATCAACTGCCGTATAATTAATATTCAAGTAATATGCACCGTAAATACTTGTATTTGCAGGACGAATTATGAACATAAATTCGTTCTTGCCTTCCTTCAACTGTGTTACACCGGCATTTAATGCACCGGATGACATACTTCTCCACTGTTGATCCTGTGCAGATGTATTATTTAATCTTACCATTTCTATTGATGCCATCGGGTCAATAGCCTTGATATATACATTCGCCGTTGCCGTGTCATTGTATACATGAGATTCAAATACTCTGTCACTGCCAATAGTGTTATCTTCATCAGGAGCACGTCTTTCAACCGTTAGATAATCAAGAATGTTATCTATAGCTGACTTATTAATAAGTACAGTATATGTCTTATCAGGTTTATCAGCTGTTGCTGTTGCATAGATTGAGATTGGCACATATGTTGTTGCACCTTGAAGTGCGATATGTGAATTTGTAACAGTATTCGACAAGCTACTTATCTTCACTCTCGGATTCTGTTCACTCTCTGCTCCTACAACCGCATAGTATTCTGTATTATTAACATTTGTGAATATAGCTGTTACGCTTGACTCTGTCTGGTATGTCGGAAGTTCGCTTTCTGCTATATACATTTCTCTATCGTCATCCCAATTTGCATCTATTGTACTTTGAACCTTAACTAACATACCATAATCTGCCTCGTCAAGTTTCAAAATTCTCAATGTGTATGGGTTTTCGATATTATTTACTGACTTAACAATAAAGTTGATAATTGTTGTGTTATCAGGTAACGGAACATTCTTTAGAACTACCGCACCCGGTGTTGAACCGTCCGAATATCCGTCTACTATGATAGATGACTCTGCACTCTTTGGTACAATCTTAATATCCGTCATTGTCAAGTTCATCGGAACTGTGGCAATAAAGCCTGTATGTCCGTCTGTACTTGCAAGTTGACCGTTATCAACTCCGTTTTCATATGTGTACTGAACATAAATCTTGTCTACGCCCGTACCGACCGGAGTATTGATTATATCAAGTCTGTAATATGTACAACCGTCTTTATCATTGTATTGACTGTTCTTATCATTTTCAGGGTTATAAGAAACGCTCGCCGGTACAATTCTGAAGTATAGATGCTTTTCTCTGTCATTTACAACTGTCAATCTGTTAGTTGTCTTTAGATATTTAACATCGTCACTGTTTGCAACAAATTCACCCTTTGTTTCGTCATACATTTCAATAGTTGCATAAATGCTTCTTGCTTTTAGTTCAAACTTAGAAGTTGCCGATCCCTCAGGCATATTGATTACATATGTATTAAACATACCTGCTATGCCGTTAAGAGTATCTTTTTCTTGTCCGTTTGAAACTGCAGATACATCAGATAATGTCTTCTTATCTGTGTAATCCTTAATATCGACTGTCTTTCCGTATTCAAGAGCCGCATCGTTAGATTCACGTCTGATATTCAAGTTGTATTCCTTGATATTACCCTTACCGTCTTTCGCACGAACTCTTACTGTAATATACGGCTGATTATTCATCGGAACAGAGAATCTCATTCTTAGTGCATTTGGACCGCCAACATGATGATCTTCGTCTGTAACTAATATATTATTTCCGTCTTCATCAGTAGTATATTCAATCGGATAATATGCGGTTAATTCCGTAGTCTTATGGTTATTGGTTACATTGATATATGCAGTTGTTGCATTTTGGTTAATCAATACTTCATATGACGCAGGATCTGCAAGGCTCGCACCTATACTTGAAGGTGTTGCCAATCTACCCGATTCATTTTCAATATGGCTGACACGCATTACAACTGACAAGTCAGAAGTTATGTCGCCGCCGTCTTTACGGATTAGTCGCAAGATTACAGGAGTAATCTGGTCAGGAAGTCCGCTTACAAAGTTTGAAGAACCCACATAAATCATATATTCGTAAGGTTTTGTAACAAGAACTTTACCTTCTGTTGCAAAGCTTGGATTTTCTGAAATATGTTGAGTAAATGTGTAACTTTCGTTTTCTTCCTTAACGTCTGTAACAGCATCAACATATGCACTCTTATCTTTTGTTACAGCTTGAATTGAAACATCTTGTACATCGTATAAGATTTCTGATTCGTAAACCGGAATGTTATTTTCCAATCCAACATATGTAGCTTGGTTACCTTGAACAAATATATCCTCTAACGCAAGGTCATTGTTCTTTCTTGTCAAAGTCAATGTATAAACCTTTGGATATGGGTCATTTGCTTGGTTTGCAACGCTTACTATATATGATTGACTGTCTGATATGAAGTTTAGCTTAGCAACAACTGAATGTTTACCTGATACAGTCTTTTCATCACTGTCTGCTACTTCTTCACCCGTCTGCATATCACCTGTTACTGTAACGATTGCGTCTGAAATTGTAGCCTCAAATCTCATTGGTACGATAGTTGCACCATAGTTAATCTCAGCTGTAATTTCTTCACGTTCATGTGATATTGTTGCAGTCTGATAAGAATGTTCTTCATTGATATTATCTTCATCTATGATGTCCTTAGGCGCTACTTCTGCCAAATGCAATGTTCTGTCGTTTGAAACACGTTCAAGCAATAGACGATACTGTTTACCTGTTCCGACTGCGGAGCTGTTTACAGTATTCTGCATATTCTGTGATCTTACATAGATGTTGATTGTTACATTTTGACCCTTTCTTAGACCTGTAACTGTTGTAACCTGTTGCTTAATGTCGTACTTAGCAGCATTATGAATCTTAATGCTTGCATAATCATGTTCTGTACGTCCCTTAACTTCAACAGCTGTTACATCATTGCCGATATAAGCGATATATGTCGGTATTGAAGTATCTGTATAACCATGACTCTTCATCTCTTCAGCAGAAAGTTCTCTTGTATTAGGTCTTTCCATTGTTTCGATTGTTCCGACTTCACCTGCCCACAACGATACGAGTGTTTCTTCATCGCCGTCAGATGTCGGATACTGCTTAGTTTCAAGGTTCATATTATCCTTATCCATTGGATAAAGTCTAACTTCATAATACTTCTTAGTTACTCCGTCTTCGGCAATCGTTTCAAAGTTCATAAATGTATACTCATCTTTATCCATTTCCTGAATCTTGTTTGTATACTTATAATGTGCATTACCATTACCGTAAACATATTGATATTGCTGATTATCATTATAAACTTCGTTTTCTTTGCCGTTGCCTACACGAACAATAGTGTGTTTCTTATCCATTACAATTCGAGTTGTAATTTCTGATGCAGCAATTGAAAGCGTTACGGCGCTGCTCTTCTTTCCTACATCATCTGATGACAAGTAACCCTTATATACAATTACCTCATGTCCGTTAGCATCAATATAGTTCTTATCGAACTCTTCTTCTGCCATACTCTGAGTATTCATTGTAGCAATCATAATCAAGTCAATATCTGAATCTGCCGAAACAGTTGTTATATCAACCACATGACTTGTAGTTGCTGAATTATCTTCAGCTGTTATTGTAAAGCTTACTTGTGCCTTTTTATTAATTACATTAATCGGTACCAAGATGTAAGATGTATCGTCAGTCACTGTTTCGTGAACATAACTGTCGTCTACCTTAGTTACGTTAATAACAGCTTTGTTATTTGTCGCTCTGATATAAACAGGAACAAGGACATTACCGTCTTCATCTTCTTCAAGATACTTAGTCGAAACGGTTACTGCATAGTGAGCTACACCGTTTACATCTGTTGCCTTTGTCAAGTCTACATCACCGACATTTTCATCACTGCCAGGTACGATTAACTTTTCAATAGAAGCGTCGCTTGACTTTCTGTAAATCTTAATTCTGTAATGTACTTCCGTACCTGCCTCAGATGTTGAAACAATATCAACTATTGTAGGTACTGTTTCCGTACCTTCGGTATATGGATTAATCTTTACGTCTACGCTGTCACTTCTGTATCCGCCACTGATCTTAATATTGTAACTGAATTTACCTGATTGGTCAGGAGTTGATGTTGTTCCTGTTGCTGAGTAACTTGTATTCGGTTTCGTCAAATTGTTGTTTGTAAGTGCTTCGACAAACATTGTAACATTTTCTCTTGTTTCAGTCTTATCAATTCCGTATTCATATACATAAACTGTCTGACCGTTTTCGTCTGTTTCTGCCTTACTGTTTTCCTTGTTAACCTTTGTATCATTATCAAGGAATATTGTCAAATTGTCTTCATCCTTATACATCTGTGATACAAATAAGTTGTAAATCTTGCTTGTGCCTACATAGTTACCGTCACCAATATCTGTTCCGGTTACATCGTCTGTTGCTCTCATTCCCACTTGTACTTTGATAAGTGTTACTGCATTATCGCCTGTTACAAGGTCTGCCATTGGAAGAGTATTATCCTTTAATGTTGTACCGTCATACCATTGTGACCATGTGATATGTTCATCATTATCAGCATACAACTTAGCTTTATTAGCATAAGTTTCACTTCCGTCATTTGGTATATAACCGTATCTTACATAATAGCCGTCCTTGTCAATCTTGATTTGACCAGGAGTACCAGGAGCAACTCTTGCTGTAAACTTACCTGTTGCAGAATCATATGTTGCTTTATAGCCATTGTTATAATTATCTACTGTTGCAGGATACATTGTAACTTCAGGAATTAGGTTTGTCTTTATAACATCAAGGTTATAGGCCTTTTCCGTCTTGTTATCTGTTGCCTTAACAAATATATTTGTTGAAGTTGTATCCGCTGTAAGTTTAAAGCCTGTCCATGTATACTTGTTTACTGTATACTTATCGTTATCCTTAATATCACTTATCTGAACATTTGCAAGTGTTTCAACAGTCTTAGCTGTTAAATCTACCTTTTCAAGATCTTCAGGAACATACGCTGTATATCCTGTGATATTACCGTCGTCATCCTTATTAGGAACTGCGATTACAGTTTGTGTTGTACCGTTAGTGTCAACGTATTCTGCAATGACGCTTTCAAGATCAACAACTGTATTCTTAATAAAGATTCTCAACGTTGATTCAGAAACCTGTTCATAATGCTGACCTGCATAATATACAACCTTTACAGGAATATCAAGCGACTTGCCTTCTTCAAGGTTAGGTACTTGTACAGTACCGTATCTCTGATTCAAAGTTGCGTCGTTATAAGTATAACTTACATTGACTCTGTTATCATCAGGGATAAGTCCGATATTAGTATTATCTGCACGGCTTACCAAAGCATTATGTGTTACGTTTCCGTTTTCATCAACAAGTTTAGTTGCCTTATCACCCGTTGAACCGTTCCACTCTGTATAAGCTGTCAAATCAAGATTGATTTGAGGAACAATTATAATTGTGTACTTTTCACGGTTTACTTCGTCTGTCGCAATGACATATGCGTATCTTGTAGATACTACTCCGTCTGTAAGAGCTACATTCTTTTCAGTATATGTCTTCTTTTCATACGGAACATTTGTCAATGCACTGTCAGTACTGATATATACTCCTGCAAGAGCATTATCCTTTGTTGTTGACGCAGTAAGTTCGGTTAACTTATTGATACCGTAAGGAACTCTTACTATGAATTCCTTATCTGATACAAGATATGTTGTATCAGCGTTTATTGTTTGTTCAATGCCGTCTGCATCTATGTACTTAGCGATTACGTCAATGTCTGTCTTATCGTTAATTCCGCTGATTCTCAAGTATGCCTTTCTATCGACACTTATCTTACTTGATGGTCTGATTGAAATTGTCAATAATACACTGTCATCATTAATCTCGTATCCGCTTATTGTCCATATATTGCTTGCGGTGTCTTCTGCTTTTGTTCCATTTGCTGAAACATTTACAAGAGCGCTGTCGCTGACTGCCTTAACATATAAGTCTGCCTTATCCGTTGTAACAGTTGCTTCATATACATCAGCCGTTGAACCGTTAATTACTTCTTTCTTAACATTACCGATTTCCTCAGTGCCGTCTACCTTAACTGATTCAAGACTTGTATTTGCTCTGTATATTGTCAAAGTATATGTCTTATCATTTGTACCTGATGAAGGTTTTACATTGATATTGACATTCTGTTCATCGCTTGTTAACTGATATTCCTTATATTCATCATACGATGTCTTGTATGTTGTATTCGGTTCAATCTGTACCTTAGCCGAATTAGATTCTGCCTTTGCCTTAATGTCTGTCAATGAAACATTTTCATCTACTATTGCAGCATATGTATCATCGTCAACCTTTTCGGCTCTGACAACAATTTCATCGCCCTTAGCGTCTTCATATGTTAAGTCGATATAGTCAAGATTATTATTATCGTCCTTCTTATAAATTCTTACATATGATATGTTATTGAACGAACTTGGAATATTAGCATTTCCTACATTAACCTGAATTTCTGCATATCCGTCTTTCAATGCCAATGATGAATTATAATAGCTATTTGAAGAAGTTGCATTCGGTTCAGGTGCTGTGTCAGGAAGTATACCTGTTGTAAGTTCAGCATTAACGTCGCTTGCCTCAATTCGTATATCTGTATAATTGCCATCTATGAATATCTCATAAACATCAGCCGCTCTGCCGTCTATTGATTCAGAAACGGTTGTTGGATAATATGAATTACCCGATGCGTCTACTGTCTTTAGTTCAAGATTTGCGATATATACATTAACCTTATATTCAGCCTTAGCTTGTCCGTTTGATGATACAACAGTAATCTTCTTAGCAGTAACCGGTGCAGATACATCTTCAAGAACATCTGTATGTCTTGATGCAACTGTATTACCGTCTATCTGTACCATAGCTCCGGCATTGGCTGCCTGAGCAATCAAGTCAACAAGTACATCACTTGTCTTGTCAGAAGAAATCCATGCGTTATATTCGCCGTTTTCTCCCTTAACTGCCTGAACTGTTCCCTCAACGTTGTTACGAGTATATCTAACTTCTACTTTTTCAAGATTTGTATCTTCATTTGCCTTGTATACATTTAGATAAATTGTCTTATATGTATTTTCATCGGCATCTTCTGCACGAATTTTGAACTCGAATGTTGTCACTTCTCCGTTAAGAGCCCATTCTTCTTTTTCAAATACACTGTTATTTACAGCCGAATTTGGTAGAGCCGCACCTACTGATGCGTAATCACCGCTTACCATAGCGTTATTGCCGCTTGCTGTAACCTTAACGTGAACATTTGTCTTATCTTCACTGACAATCAATTCATAAACGTCATTTCCGTTTTTATCTGTTGTTGCAACAGCAAGTTCATTATCCATATCCTCTGCATAAACTTTAACTTCACCTATATTTAGGTTCTGTCTTTCAAGTTTTAGAGTATATCTGTATGAATACTTACTGTTCGGAACTGCTACATATACAGGGATATAGAATTCCTTAATGTCTTTTCTTAGATATACATCTCGGCTCCAATCTGTTTCTGTATTAAATTCGCTCATTCCTGAAGTCGGTACAGTCATGTAGTCCACATTTCCGCCAATCAATGTAGGCAATGTCATTGTAACTTCGGCATTTGATGCAAGTGCCTTTGTCCAAATGTCTATTGTTTCATCATCTTGGTCGATTTGAAGTGTGTAGATACCCTTACTGTCAGCTGTAAGAGTTGTGTAATCGTCCTCATCTGCAAGCTTTGTCTTTAAGAATTCAAGACCGCCAACATAATCGGCTCTTTCCAAAACAAGCATATAGTCAACTGACTTTCTGCCACTCTGTGAAGTTACTCTTACAACATACTTAGTTGTTTCGCCGTTTTCAAGCGGCATATCTGAATCTGTCCATACACTGTCTGATGTTGTATCATCCGATGCAAGAACATTTTCAAGTCTGTCAATAACTTCAATTCTGCCGTTATTCTTAGCTTTCAAAACAACATTTGCTATTTCGCTTGTTAAGTTGTGAGCATTATAAGAAGTTCCGCTTGCTACTACATTTGTATCGTTTACAACTACGCTCTCAAGTTCTGCAACATCACTCTGGCGTACCAAAGTAACTTTATGTGCTTGAGATACGGCTATGCCGTTTTCATCAGTTGCTGTTGAGATAATATCAAAGTCTACATCGTAGCTTGATCTTCCCGTACTTACAGGAACGCTAATTTCTATTGAACCTACTCTTGACTTCGTACCAACCTTTACAGTTGCTGTTGGGTCTTCAGCCTCAATATACAACTTAACTGTTTGTGCACTGTCTGTAATTTCAACTTCATGTGAATCACAGTTGCTTGATGTATCTGTATTATTTTCAGCAACGCTTTCTTCTGATGTACCTCTTTGTGCAATAACTGTCTTAACTGCCGTATTGCTTGAAACCTTATTCAACCACAATGGATATAATGCTTCGTTGCCTTGACCATCGCTCACATAAATAGTTAATTCATTACGAGCGTTGTTTAGATTTTCGACATTATACAAGTCGATTCTACGTTCAAAGCTACCTGTGTCCTCATCTGCAACACCTGTTACAAGTTTTGTACCTTGTCTGTAAAGTTCAAGTACATAACCGTCTGATGGTGCATTTAGTGAAACAGTTACATATTCGCTTGTGTTTTCTTCAGGGATTACCGCTACATATTCGCCGTAATCATTAGCTGCAATACGTCTTGATACAGCCTCATCATTATCCTTAACAGATACTGAGATTTGCTTTAACTTAGAGTCACCCTTTGTAATTACAAGATTTCTTGTTGTGTATTCAGTATACGGATAAACCGAAATATTTAGCGGAACAGTGAATGTTGTTTCGCCTGCCTTGCTTATATCGTAATCCTGTTCATCCTCATACAATGCCCAATCGAAATCTCCGATTTGTACCTTAGCATCCTTATCATTTGCCTTTACATAAACCTTAACTTTCTTTGCATTCGGAAGTGCCTGATATGTGTACTGTATCTTATTATAGATAAGTAGATTATCGTCGGCTCTTACCTCTTCAAGTTCAGGCATTCTTCTTGTAAGAGTCAAGATATAATGCTCTGTTACAAATTCATTATCAATATTATGTGAGGTTACTGTGAACGGTAGATTTACTACATTCTTTCTCATTGTATAGAATCTTGTCAAAATACCGCTTGTGCTGTTTGCTATAACAGTTGAACCGTCCTCATCATAAAGTGTAATACCTTGATATTCATTTACACCCTTGATTACAATATCACCGTAATATTCTTTTTCATTTACAAGGTTTACAATATACTTAGCCTTGTACTGCTTTTGAGTACCATCGGCATCTGTATAGTAATCATCTGAGTTAGGACTAATCTTGCCTGCCTCAATGCCCTTGAATGAAACGCTTTCAAGATCTGTATCGTCATCACCTGCATAAAGGATTTGAAGTTTGTATGTCTTGCTTGCCTTTCCGTCTGCGGCGTCAACTCTGAATTCAAAGTTTGTAGTACCGCTTTCGTTCTGTGCGACATTTTCAAATACTCCGCCTCTGTATTTTGATACAGGTGTTTCGATTGTGTCACCCCAAAGTGTTACAGTTGACATTGCGCCCTTAGGCATAATTGTAATATTTACAGGGTCATGTCTGTTTACTGTTGCAACATATGTATCATCTTCTATTGCAAACAAGCTTATATCTACAAATGTATTTTGACCCTTTTGTACTTCTGTATCATTTACATATACTTTCTGTACATCAGGAATATCACGATCTCTTGTGATATTCAATGTATAAACTTGCTTGTATCTGCCTGACGATGATGTTGTTTCTATCTGATAAGTAGTAATTCCGGTTTCAAGTGTACGTTCTACAATAAGTTTACCGTCTGCCTTATCAGCTGTTCCTCTAAATTCGATTGTTGTATAACCGTTTAGAGCATTTACTTCAATCGTTGCAGGATTCCAGAAACTCAATGGGTTATCCTTATCGTATGTCGGAATTGACGCATCATAGATTGTCGGATTTTCCGGACGAGGTATAGCCTTAATTGTATTAACGATAATATCTCCCAAATCTGCATTATGAGATGCAGTATACAATGCAATGACATATGTCTTCTTTGCATTCGGAGTCTTTTCATCGCTTTCATAAAGTTTAGACTTAACTGTTACCTCGATTGTGTTAACCTCATTATTAAGGTCAACATCATACATATAACCTTCATTTTCCCAAACATTTGAAAGTGTGCTAAGCGTCTGATCGTTGATAGCTACAATGTTTGTATTTTCTGAATTTGTTTCAACATATGGTTTAACAGATTTTTCTGCAACCATAAAGTTATATTGGCTGCTTTCTTCGATGTATGTACCTTCTTGACCGTCTATTGTTACTATCTTCAAGCTTACATCATCATCTACACCTTGTAGACGAAGGATATAATCTTGTGTTGCGCCACCGTTATGCGGTGCAACTGTAATACGATAGTATTCATAGTAGTCAGGAGCAATCTTAACACCGTCTTTTAGTACAAATTCTATTGTACCTCTGTTTGTATTGTTTTCAACCGGCTGTTTAATCGGTTCAAATATGCTTGCGTCACTGTCTGCCGACTTAACACGAACAACATTTGTAATTGTAGCATGTTTATCTGTCGGAACAATCTTGATTGTTGCATCTCTCGGAGGAACCTTACCATCCCATACAGCCTCATGCTTAACGCTGTTATAATGACCCGGTTTATTCTCCTCAATTATAATCTGCTCAATTCCTGTGTTGCCGCTCTTTGTTGAAATACGAAGTGTGTATGCTTTGTATTCTTCATCGCTTTCGGCATTTTCAGCTTTAACACGAATTTGATATACGCCGTTATTTACATTCTTCATAATGTCGCTGCCCAAGTCAACGCTCATATTTGCATCAACGTCAGTGTAATTTGTCTGTGCAACCCACTGAGTTCCGTCATACTTGAACAAACCAACCTTAGCGCCGATTGATTCCGGAGTAAGAACTGCTGTTGCCTGTGCCTGTGAACTGCTTGTGTAAATGATGTATTCTTTAGTAGATTCATCATATTCAACTTCTGCATCCACATTGCTTGATGTAACTGTATCAAGTTCTGCAGTTTCATTCTTTCTTGTTAGAATTAATGTGTAGTAACCTCCGTCACCCTCACCGTACGGTGCAAGAGTTCCGTCTTGTGCAGTTACATAGATTCTTACGTTTTCAATTTCTTGATCCGGAGTTTCTATTGTCTTTGTTTCAGTCTTTACATTTGTAGGAGGTGTTGAATTAATTCCTACAAGTGCATAGTTGCTTTCAGCCTCTGCCTTTAATTCATAATCCTTAGCTGTGTAAGAGATACTTGATTCAAATACACCGTTGTTATGTTCAACCTTCTTGCCGTTGATGTACAATACAAGGTTTGTATTGTTATCCTTTAGGTTAGAAGTGAATGTGTATTCCTTAGTGTATTCCTTAACGCTACCGTCGGCGAATGTACCGAATGCGGCATGAACAAGAATCTTATATTCTTGCTTAGTATATGTTGTGCTAAGCATTTGATCAAATGTAACAGTATTATCGAATACATTTCCTATTGTATTTGATTCTGTACTATAATGATTTGATTCGGAATCAATCGTAAGCGTTGTTCCGTTTGTTGACATAATATACAACAAACCGCTATTTGTATTCTTTTCTTCAAATACATAATAGTTTCTCTTTTCACTGTCATAGCTTGTCGACGCATTGTTGTACTTCAAGTCTACAATACCAATGTCAAGTGTATGAAGTTCTACATTCAAGATGTACTTCTTCGTATTACCTGCCTCGGCTGTAACTGTTACAGGAACATGGAATATGTTTCTGTTATTTTCATCTCTCTCAACAAGGTTAAGCGAGAAGCTTACGTTTCCGTCAGCGTCTGGCTCATATTCAGCCTTGCTTGAGTCAATAGTAAGTTTAGCCTTAGGGCTTGATAGTTTAACTGTAAATGCCTCTGTATAAGATTCTTTTTCAGGGTTATCAAGATCCTCATTTGCGAATACAGTAAATCCAGGTATTTGATTTTCATCTAATCTTTCTGTTGAATCACTGTTTTCGTAAACTGTATCAGGATTAATTGTAACACTACTGATATTAGCATCTTCAGACTTCTTATTGATATTAAGAATTATCGGTGCATCTTCGTTGGTAATCATTGTACCGTTATCTGCATATAGATAAATCTTAACAACAGTTGTCTGACTGTCAGGGTCAATAGCTTGACCTATCTTAATTCTTTCACCTGAATCTTTATCTACATTAGTACCATTATAAACAAGTGGGTAAACTGATGTATCAAGATCAAGTTTCAATGTTTCAATCCATGAACGTTCGCTCGGTGTATCCGGTGTTTCAGATGTATCTGTGTCTTCGCCATCTTCACCTTCATCGGCAGTATTTTCACCGACCAATAGTGAGATAATATCCGAACGATTAGCTATTGCTTTAATGTCTATGGATGTCATATTATTCGGAATACCAACTGAATATTCACCTGTGATTGAATCAGGACCGTCTACAAGTGTCCATTCTGATGTTCCGTCTGAATAACGAATGTTTACATACAAATTCTTTAGAGTCAAGTCAGACTTATCTCCACGAATCATTAGATAACTTATATCTGTCTTACCGTTTTCAGCTTTGATTACTATAGGAACAAATATTCCCTTTCGTAAATCAGCACTTACTCCGGCAGTCAAGTTGTATCTGTTGCCGTCTGTCAAATCGTATGCTTCAATCTTCTTTTCATGTGTTGAGTAATCTGAATCACTCAAACTACTGATGTAATTCTTCTTAACTTCTACGTTAGCAGAATTATCTGACATAATAGCATAGTCTTCGATAGCAAGGAATTTACCTATTGCAACCGATGCGTGGTCATCCTTTGTCACAACTCTGATTGCAGCATTCTTAGCTGTATCAGATACTGTGATGAAGTATCCGTCAAACTCTGTATCATATGCATCGCTATTGTTATTGTTACTTGTCGTCTTATTGTAATTTGTCTTTACAGTAGACTTTTCTATTGCCTCTGCCTCATCTGAAATAGCTGAAGGTAGTTCACCGGCTTTGACAATACCGCCGTCAAGTGATGTATCTGCCGATTGAAGTTTGATGTAAAGTTTGTAAACCTGACTGAATCCTGATTCACCTGTAACTTTAAATCTTAGATACTTAACCGCAGTAGTATCATCTGACGTGATGTAGTCTTGAACTCTGATTGTCTGATTTAGAACTTGTTCAAACTTACCACTCTTACCTGCTACATAACTTACTTCTTCATCCGATACATCCGGTGAAGATGCAATCGTTACATAAGCATTAGAGCTTGTAGCCTTGATTTCAAGATCTATACTCTTATCATTGTCATAATCCGATTGCTTAATTGCAAGATAATATTGATATTCTTTATCGCTATTCTCTTCTTTTACTATTGTATATCTTGATGATTCAGGAGTAGATACGTCCTTAACGTATTCAACAGTAACATCATCCTTAACATAAAGAATTGTAAGAATGTAATCCTTTGTTACAGATCCGGATTTAACCATAAGTTTATAGTTAGTTTCCTTATTAACTTCAGGATCAAGTGCCTGTTTACTGAATACGATATATGGTTTTTCACCATCGGCAATCTTAGATGTAACTGACTTATATTGTCCCATCTTATAGTCGCCGTTTTCAAATTTACCTACCGCAACCTGTTCATAAGGCTGATCAAGGATAACCTTAATATCTGTGCCTGTTTCACTGTAAATAACCTTTGTTTCAAGCAATCTTGAATCATCTGCATCGACTGTTGCTGCAAAGAATTCATTCATCTTATCAGTCTTTGCACTTGCGTTAATATTCAAAGAATTCTTAATAACCGCAAGTTTATATGATTCTTTTGAATACTTAGTATCAATCGGTTCTACGCCTACGCTGTAGTTTGTGATGACACCGTTTGTATTACTGTTAAGTGACGCTACGTCAAGATATGGAGCAGTGCTTAAATCGCCTCCGTATTCAACGACTGCCGCCTTAGCATTTACAGTATTTCCGTCTGCGTCTGTCTTGACTGCCAAACTTCTTGCCTCAACAAGAATTGGTCTGTCATCTTCGTAATTATCAATCAATGCTACATATTGTTGTTGAACAATATCATAGTAAGCATCAACAGTTTCAATTACTCCATTCGCATCGTCATAAACTGTTACCGTGATCTTATTCAATCTCGGATCGGCAGAATTCTTGTAAATACGTATTGTCTTTTCTTGAGGGCTGTCGTTCTTAGGGAAGATTGTAAACGGTACGTCTTCATATCCGTTTGCGTCCATCTTCTTCTCATCAAGAACATATGTAACCTCACTGATTGTCGATTCAATCTTACCGTTATTACCTATCTTGACTTGTCCGCCTTCAAGTATTGTAGATACTGTGATAACTGCATTTTCTGCATCGTCATCTACAGATGCTATATACCATGTTCCATCCTTAGACGGCATTATTCTTGTATGGTCAACTGCAACATACGGATCGTCCTCATCCTTAACTTTGATAATATCAAGGATATATTCGCCTGAACCGATGTTACCACCTATTACAGTTGTAGAAATATTTGTTGTAACAAGTGTGTTTGTACCGATGACAAAGTCTTCATATACTGCCGGACTTGTTAATCCTTCCTTATCAGGGTTAACACTGCTGTTATTTCTGTAGGCAATGTTTGTTCTGTCAAGTGTAGTATATGTTGTTATATCTGCAAGAGTAACATTTTCAGGAACAATTACCTGGTATCTGTTTTCTCCTGCCTTAACTGCCGTATAAGTCTTGCTGTCTGTTGAAACAGTAATCTTCGCAATAGATGTTGCGTATGATTCCTTATAGATGTATAGGATATAATCATTAGTTGTTCCGTCTTGTGCCGTTACTGTAAGCTTAGTTGCCGTAAAGTTACCGTTAGTTGCAACTTCTGATGTACTGTCTGTACCGATAGCGATATTCTGTGCGTCAAAATACTTACCATGATATTCATTTTCAGTATGATCTGAGTTTACAGGAATTGATGCTATTGATACTATTGACGCTTTCTGACCGTCAATGTAAACAGTCGCTCCGACAAGTGGATTATTATCACTGTCTGTATCAGGAGCGATATAGTAGTAATAATCAACCGTTCCGTCTTCTTTTAGTACGGCTGCCGGAATATGAGTAGCACCATCATAATATGTATGATCTGCTTTGCCGTTTAGTGTATCCTTGTTATAAACAGGTGTTACAGAAATATGATGGATTGTTGCATCGCTTGACTGACCGATAATAGCAAGTTTTGTTGTTCTTACCTTATCGTCATTTGTAAAGTCAAGGTAATACAATGTAACATCTTCAGCCTTAACATTATCAACTTGATAATAATATTCACCGTTTTCATCCAATTTCTTTTCGACTGTGCAATCAACTGCGTTTCCGTCAGCGTCACGAAGTGTCAAAGAATCTGACATTACTCTTGAACGAATTCTTAGGCTGCCTTCACCCGTCTTAGATATAGGAGTAACTACACTGTATAGCTGAGTTATTCCGCCCTTTAGAACTACTGCATTATATTCTTTACCTGTTTCGTCTGTGGCTGTTTCTATAGTATAGTCTGTACCATACGTCAAGAATCCTTTGTCAAGGAACCAATCTGTATCCTGAACTTCACCGGCTGTACTGATGATTTCATCTTCTTTTTCAGGATTTTCAATATCGTAGTACAAATAGCCAACTCTGTCGTCTTGTTCTGCAATTACTGTGAATGTTGCATCAAGTTCTGTCGGCGTTTCATTATCAGTAACAATAAGCATTGCCGTACCGATACTAACACCTGTAACATTTTGAGTTGTCTTATCATATGTGATTATATCACCTGTTGTATCTCCGATATTTACAACTTTTGCTGTGTAATCTCCTCCGTTAGTATTTTCCGGAGTTGTTACATAGAATCTTGGTAACTTGATAGTTACCTTTCTAACGTCATTTACGCTCATTGTTGCGGCACTTGGCTTAATTTCTGCCACATCACCTGCAATAATTGCCGGTTCGTAAATGATTGAGTTAGTCACGTCGCTCGGTCTACCAAGAGCCAACTGACCAATATCATTGATACCAAAGCCGTAAACCATACCGTTCTTAGGATCGCTTGTATCAACCATACTTCTTGAAACGATTGTGAATGCACCGCCTGTAGATACTGCCAATGCCTGTAGATTTTCTCTTGTACCTGCTGATGCGTTTTCAACCGTTACATATGTAGGTTTTTCTACATCTGCCGTACCGTTACCTGTCTTAGGATCGCCAAGACCAAGTCTACCGTCTGCACCGTCGCCCCATACTGCGATATTCTGATCGCCAAGGATAGCAACATTATGAGTTGCACCTACTTCAAGGCTAACAATGTAGTCACTGCCTGTAAGATTTGATTTATCTACAAGTCCAGGAGCTGCAATTGTTGTTCCTTCAATAGATTCTGCCTCTCGTCCAAGTTGCTTTTGGTTGTTTTCACCCCATGTAATAACATTACCGTCATTTAGTAATGCCGCTGAATGATTAAGACCTGTATAAATACGAACTACATCATTACTGTAATCAGTGTTACCGACTTTAAGTTTAACTTCTGTCGGTTCTCTGTAGATCTTTGTATTTATACTGTTAACATCAATCTGACCGCTGTCGTTGCTGCCCCATGCCCATACGCTACCGTCGTAACGAATTGCATAAACTGTTTGACCGCCTGAACCACGGCTGATGTCAACAACCTTATTAAGGCTCTTAACGATTACAGGAGTTGATGAGTATGACTGTGACGAGTTAGAGTCATTACCAATCTGACCATAGTCATTCCATCCCCAAGCATATACTATACCACTTCTTGAAAGTGCTACTGTATGATATGTTCCGACCGATACCTTAACTATATCGGTTAACTCAACTGTTTTACCGTTTGAATCTGTCAATGATACACGTTCAGGTGACATAACCATATCACGAACTGAAGGATCATAACCAAGTCCAAGTTGTCCTCTGTTATTTAGACCCCATGTGTATACATTGCCCTTATCTGTCAAAGCTACTGAATGATACTCACCGGCATAAACCTTAACAACGTTTTCACCTGTGCTTATAAGCGTACCGTCTGAGCTTTCTTCAACTTTTCTTAGATCATCAAAGAATGTTAATCTCTGAGGAACATTTTGAATTACGTTATCTACCGTTCCGATACCAAGCTGTCCGTATGTGTTGCTACCGAATGCCCATACGCTGCCATCCTGCTTAAGCACTATTGTATGTGCTCTGCCTGATGCAGTCATAGGTGCTACGATTGATGGATTTTCGTCTGTTCCTTGCTCGATATTTGTTACAAAGTATACAAGCTTTTCACTTCCGGCACTTGTGCCGTTTGAATTCTTGATTGTTCTTGTTACAACTATCTGTGTAAGACCCGTAACAGACTTACCTGAAACATAAACATCTCCGTTTTCATCAATTCTTGCATCGGCAATATCACCATTAATGCTTACAGCTGTTGTATCAACTGAATCGTTATAATCTAACAATAGATTAAACTTAGATACATCAGGAACATTAAGTTTAACTTCATCGCCGTCTGAAACAACTGTTACTTCGTTGTCTCCGGCAACAAGTCTTGATTCACCTATCATAACAGGAGTATCACTGCGTGTTTCGATTGTATCCAATCCAAATTCTGTACCATTGCCTTGTGTATAATCACCGAAACCATATACAACACCGTTTCTGTCGGCAAATGTACTGAACTTATTACCAGCCGATATGCTCATTGCATAAACATTGCTTAGGAACATTTCGTTTGCTGTAGGCTTGCTTATATATTGAATTGTACCATCGTTCATACCACCAAGACCAAGTTGTCCTAATGAGTTATCACCAAATACATAAAGCGTACCTGTTTGATTTGTTACCATAGAATGATTATATCCGGCCGATATATCAAATATTCCGCTTGCTTCAACTGTTTGAATCGCCGTTGTTTCCAACAAGTTTCCGTTACCAAGTTGTCCATAACTGTTATCACCGAATGATGCGGCATTTGTAGTATAGTACAATGCCAAGCTATGGTTAGTTCCTGCTGATACAGCTACTACTGATGCACCAAGGAATGAAGGAACCTTTGTAGGAATTCTCAAATCTCCTGACAAGTTGTAAATACCAAGTTTATTATGTTTATAATTACCTGTAGCATAAACTGTTCCGTTCATCTGCAAGAATAGTGTATGATCTTCGCCTACTGAAATTTGTCTTACATTAGCAATCGCAAGTTTCTTCGGTGTTGCAACTTCTGTTTCATCACCAAGACCAAGTTGTCCGTGTGTATTATCACCCCAAGCATATACGTTACCCTTATTTGTAAGAGCCATACTGAATCCGTTGCCTGCGGCTATTGAAACAAATTTTTCTCCTACTCCAAGGTCAACATTTACTCTTGTGAAGATATGTGATTCACCGTCAGCAGTTGTTATACCAAGCTGACCGCGGTCATTATTACCAGCTGCCCATACAACGCCATTCTTATCAAGAAGAAGTGTATGATCATATCCTGCGTCAGCATCAACGTAAATCTTTGATGTTGTAAATGCCGCTACCGGTTTATCACTTGTATCTGTGTTGCCTGTACCAAGTTGTCCGTGTGTGTTAACACCGAATCCCCATACACTGCCGTCGTAACGTACAGTTATTGTATGGTTTGTTCCTGCCTGTACTTTTGGTTGGAAGTCATAATCAGCATCTTGCGGAAGAACTACAATCTTAGCAAATGATGTCTTATTCAAGCTTTCGCTTTCTGTTACTTTGACATATGCAATTCCTTCTTTAAGTGCCTCAATACTCTTTCCGTTTTCAGGAACTGACAGAACAGCGTCATCGACTACCATTCCGTTATTTTGAACATCATATTTGAAGTTATAATCAGTATTTGCACCTACTTTAGCGGTATAAACGTTGAATGCCTCAAATGATGCCTGTAAGTCTGCCATTTCACCCTTCTTGACATAGATTGTACCGTAGCCTGAAGAGATAATGTTACCGTCTTCGTCTACCTTATTAATTTCAATCTGACTGTCACCGCAGATAACAAACTTACTGCTGTTTTGTGTTTCGCCGTTTGCAAGCTGACCAAGATCATTTTCACCTTCGCCCCAAACTCTACCATCTGAATCAATCAAGTATACTTGATTATATCCGGCTGAAATTACATCAATGTTTGAAGGAGCTGAATCTATGATTGTTGCAACTGACATACGTTCATTTGTTGCCGGGTCTTTGCCAAGCTGTCCTGAACTGTTGTCGCCCCAACCGTATACTGTTGATTTGCTTGTCTTATCGGCTAATGTTTCTGTCTTAACTGCGTATGAAGAATATTGACCTGCCGCAATATCCGATACATCTACTAAGTATTCGTTTTCACTTATCTTAACTTGTACCGCATTGCTTTCCGCATTTTCACTGTTACCGATTTGACCGTATGTATTATCGCCATATGTCCAAACTCTGCTGTCTTCATCAAGAATAAGCAAATGATCTCTACCTGCCACTATCTTAACAGCCGATACATCACTGTTATTCTTCTTTATTGAAACCTTCTGCGGACTTCCTGATTCATCAATCCTCCATACCATACCGCCAGTTGTACGAGCGTACATTCCGCTGATTTGTGCAACGCCTGTAAGGTTTGGAATTTGAGCAATCTTTCTTGAGTTGTATACGAACATCTCACCGAATCCATATACAAATCCGTCATTTGTAAGAACAAGAACACTGTTATCTGTTACTGATACACTCTTGACATTTGTCATAACTTTTCCGTTAGGACCTGTTATGGCAACAGGAGTTACTAACTTAGCCGCTGTTGTTCCGCCGCCAAGCTGACCGAATGTATTATCGCCCCATGCGTAAAGCTTGCTTTCTTCACTGCCGTCTGCATTCTTCTTATATGTTACCGCATAAGCTGAATTCTTACCGGCTGCAATGTACATTACGTCTTCGGCAATAGATACCATACCGATTGTATCTGCTGTACTTCTGCCAAGTTGATCTGATGAGTTGTCACCCCATGTCCATACACTGCCGTTCGCTTTTAGAACAACTGTGAATCCTTCACCGGCTGCAACCATCGGTGTATACTTATCATCTTCACTGCCACCTGAAACTGTTACAACAACGTAAGCCGAAACTCCGCCACTTGTAACCTTTAGGTTAGCCTTACCGGCTTTAACACCTGTCATTGTTTGAGGTGCTGATTCTGATACTGTAAGTATATCCTTATTCAATGATGTGTATGTTACATTTGTTGAGCCCGTACCTGTTAGACCTAACAAGTTAAATGCGTCTGTTGCACTGATTGTTAGCAATGGATTGATTTCAACTGTATCACCCTTTCTGATAGTAAGTTCAGAAGGAGTTACATTAATTTCACCCTTACCTACAAGTACCGGTACTGATGAATTATCAACATCAAGGTTACCAAGTTGTCCATTATTGTTTAGACCGTATGTCCACATATATCCTGTTGACTGAAGTGTTGATGTAGCACCGTATCCGGCATCTATTGCAATTATTGAGAAATCGTCTGCATCATCTGTATAAACAGTCTTAACAGGTAGTGATACTTTACCGCCGACATCTGTTCTGCCGATCTGACCAAACTCATTGCTACCCCATGTATAAACAACGCCCTTATTATCGCTTGCATCGTTCTTTTCGATTGCAAGTGCAACGCTGTGTTTATCACCGGCTGATACGCTTATAACATTTTCAAGTAGTTGAGTCTTATCACTGTCAAGGTAAACAAATTCAGGATTATTCATATTACCGTTGTCAGATTGACCGTTACCAAGTTGTCCGTATGAACCGGCACCCCATGCAAGTACATAACCTTCTGCATTAAGTGCAAGTGTATGATCATCAGCTGACTTAGATGAAATATCAACAATGTTATTTACAGAATTGTTTTCACCCTTGAATATCTTAAATTCAGGACTTGTAGGGTCTGTAGGTAGTTCCCAAACAGTACCGCTTGTCTTTAATACATATCCGCCGCTTATCTTACTTACCTTTTTAACAATACTCATTTGTGTCGGTTTTGCACCATAGCCGTCACCGGTATATTCTCCGGTGTCAATATCTATTGCCGCATTACCGAATGCAAATGTATTTCTGTTAATTCCCAAAGGTACTGTAACTCTTGAACCATCATTCTTCTTAGCTATTGTAATATTTGATGTTCCTTCTGTTACGATAAAGCTACTGTATTCACCGGCAAATATATCTGCGATTTCGATATTCTTTAGATAATTTATGCCGTCAAATACACCTGCCTTAACAGGCTTTGTCGAATATGTTGTTGTCTTGTCTACACCAAGTTGTCCGTATGTATTGTCACCCCATGTCCATATGTTTCCGTCTGAATCAAGTGCGACTACATGAGCTTTTCCTACTGCAATCTTTGTTATATACGCATTTGATGCAAGACCGCTGAATGTTACTTGTGTAGGAATGATATTTCTATCAGAAGTACGTCCGCCTTGTCCAAGCTGACCTTCTGTATTCTTACCCCATGTCCATACTGTACCGTCAGCTTTCAATGCAACTGTGAATTCATCGCCGCTACCCATATGAGGTGCAGTTCTGTAGTCATCAGCGTGACCAAGCACAGTAACATTAGCTACTGCCGACTTATTATTTTCCGGATTATCTTCGTCAATGTATCTAACTATAATCTTTGTTTCACCGTAATGAGCCGGTGTAATCTTTGTATAGCTGATGTCATAATCAGAAAGATCTCCGTCAACCTTTTGAGCAGATGCTATATTATCATTGAATGACTCGAATACAAGTTTCTTTGTCTTTTCAAAGTCAATCTGTCTGCCCAAACTGAATGAACGCATATATGCCGCAGGAACTGTAATTGTATTTACAAAGTCGCCGTTTGCATCTTGTTCATCATCAAGAACTATATCGTAATTTCCAAGAGCGATGTATTCTTCATCAACAATGCCAGGGTATTCACTTGCATCTCTTGTGAAATTACCAAGCTGACCGCTGTCGTTCTGACCCCATGTATAAACCAATCCGTCATCAAGGAATGCGGCTGAGTGCATACCGCCAGAACCGACACCGATTATTGCTCTGTTTGCAGGAGTTGTTCCGTCTTCTTCATAATACAAGTTTGGAACAAGATATGCTGCATTTAGATTAGTTATACCGCCGACTCCAAGTTCACCGTATTCATTGCTACCCCATGCAAAAGCATTATGCTTTCTGTCAATAGCCATGATATGAGTCTTACTCTGACCGTCTTCTGTTTCATAATAGCCGATTGATACATTAGCTATATTATGTAGGTAAATACTTGGTTCACCTGTGTCTTCATCAGCTACGTTAAACTGACTGTCATCAGGATTCATTGTAACTTCTACCGGTACATTTGAATAATATGTCGACGTTTGACCCAAGATAACACCAGGATTAATGCTTGGATCTGCATATGGCATAAAGCTTCCTGTACCAAGTTGTGAAGATGATGCGTCACCCCATGTATAAACTCTTCTGTTTCTGTCATATACATATTCCGGAGTTCCGTCAGGATTTGTGTTACCTGTGTAATGGTACTTCGTTGAAATTGCAACGAAGTTATAACCCTTACCTACGATTCTTGTAACATTGTTTAATTCTTCCTGATTTTCAGATGCTTCATCTTCTTTTCTGATTGTCGTTACTTTTTCAAGCTGAGTATTGTATTCAACACTCTTACTTATACCTGTACCAAGTTCACCGTGGCTGTTTCCGCCGACTGTGTAAACTGTACCGTTTGCAATAAGGACAGCTGTTGCTTCTTTACTTGCCGCTGACATTACAACACCGCTTAGATTACTTTCACCGACGCCCTTCATCTTTTCAGGAACAAAATTTGTAGGATCGTTATCTTCAGTCACTGTCTTTCTGCCAAGCTGACCCTTATTATTTCTACCCCATGTATAAACTTCACCTGTTGCCGTTACGGCTACAGTATGATATGCACCGGCAGAAACGTCTATAATCTGTGATGCAAAGTTTTCATCAAGTTCTACAAGGATAGGTCTGTTTGTATTCTTTATAAGTATAGGGTTAACACCTAACTGACCGTATGTATTGTCACCCCAAGCATATACTTTACCGCTTTGACCGATAATTATAGCATGGTTTTCACCAACCGCAACGCTTAGAATATTTTCCATAGGTGTTGCAATTTCTTGTGCCGCATCGTTAACACTTGCGTAATATGAATCGATCTGTACCGGAATTGTAAGCATACTTTGCTTACTTCCTGTACCTGTCATGCCGTTTTCATTATTACCCCATGCCCACAATGTACCATCTTTCTTAAGGGCAACTGTGAAGTCTTTACCAAGCTGAATCTGTGCATACGTTATATCTTCAGTTACGATAATACGGCTGAATACAGTTTGTTGAGTAATTGTATTAGTTGCAACTACTCTTGTTTCACCTTCTGTAACGCCTGTTATGTTTGCAGTCTTAGGCTGCTGACTGTCAACAGTAACCTTTGCAATCGAGTCATCCAATACCTTCCATTCAAATGTACCTACACTTGAAGCAAGATCTGTATAAACTGAGAACATATCTGCGCCTGTAATCGTAATTGTTGTTTTACCGTCAACTGCCAACGTTGCTGTAGGAGGCATAATAGACATCTTGGCATTACCTGCAACCACCGGAACAACAGAAGTTTCCTGACTCTTATCGCCAAGTTGGAATCTATTGTTATAACCCCATGTATATACAACACCGTCACGAGAGATTGACGCAATGTGTTCACCGTTTATGATTGATGAAACTTGAACGATTGTATCAAGTCTATCACTTGATGTATCATCCTTATAAACAAGTCTTGCCTTATATTGATTAGCATTCTTAGTCTTATTTCCAAGTACACCTGTTTCAATTCCACCGTATACATTTGTACCCCACATATAAACGTTACTGCTATTTGTAACAGCACCACTGAAGTGGTCACCGGCGAATACGCTGTATACGCCACTCATAGGCTCAGCTACATCTCTTGTTAGCAAGTTGCCTGATTCGTCAACATATGTTTCAGACTTCCAAGCCTGAACTCTTGCAATGCTCTTATCAGTTGGGAATACAACTGTTTTCTTAACTTCGTTACCAAGAGCATCTTCTGTTACAGTCATTCCGTTTTCATCAGAGAATGTACCGTTTGTATATGCTACACCGTTTCCAAGAACACCGTTCTTATTATTACCATAAGCATATACTTCGTTTGCAAAGTCTGATGTATCGTTGCCTTCTGCATCAGCAGATTTCTTGTATTGATACAAGTTCAATATTGCATGTTCAGGGCCTAATGCTCCATTCACAACGCCTGTAAGTGCTTTCATATCTGTATCAAGTACAGGAAGAGGTATTGTTCTGTTGTATCCGTTATTTGCACTGCCTGTACTCCAAACTTCGCCGTTTCCAAGAACACCTGTTTCGTTGCTACCTGTAATATAAACTGTACCGTCACGATTTATAATCGCAATATTCTTTTCACCGATTACTACATCAACAGCATCGTCAATACCATACATTCTATACGGTATATTCTTATTTGAGCTTGCTGAACTTTCTGTTATAGCATCATGTCCGATACCAAGTTGACCGTATCTGTTGCTACCCCATACATATACAGTGCCTTCTTCTGTGATTGCCGCCGCTGTTGAACCGGATGCAAAGACTTTAACTACCTTACCTGTATTTTCACCGCCAAGATATGTACTTCCCATTGCTCCGTTTGAAGGAGTCGGTGCAACGTCATATACCTTTCTCGGTGAATATACGCTTGTTCCCGATGATAGCTTTCTACCAAGCTGTCCTACACCGGCGTCATTTCTACCCCATGACCATACGTTTCCGTCTTTGTCAACTGCAAGTGAGAAGTTATCACCTGCCGCAACAGAAACTATGTTTTTCATAGGTTTACCGTTTACAAGAACTTCTGTAGGTTCGTTAATTGTCTTTTTAGTTGTATTAAATCCTGCTTGTCCTCTTGAGTTATCGCCCCATGTATATACATGACCGTTACTTGCAAGAGCAAGAGTAAATTGATTTCCTGTCACAACCATTGGTTGAACTGATGTTGTTACATCAGTAACATTAGGAAGTACATTTACATCGAACAATGAGTATTTTCCTGAATTTTCTTCGTATACAACCATTCTTGCAGAACCGACTGACTTATAAGTAATGTTACCGTCATTATCTATCTCCGCAACGTCAGGATTTGTTGATGTTGCTTTGAAGTTTGTATTTGTAACACGCTTGTCGAATACATTAAACTGATTCATTGTAAGATATACTCGACCAGGAGCCGCTCCGGCATTTGCAAGTACAGCATTATTGCTGTCCACGCCGTCTACATTGATAATTCCCGAATATACTTCAACAGGATATAATTCATTATCAAGAATTGCATCACCTAATTGTCCACGTTCATTATTACCTACTGTTCTGATTGAACCGTCCTGCATAATGAATGCTGACATACCGCCGTTACTGCTTACTGCAGCCGCCAATACGCCGGTAAAGTCTGTGCCGTCTGTAATCTTAGCCGCAACAATTTCATTTACACTATTATTGTTTCCGACTGCAAGTTTACCGTTTGTATTGTCACCGATTACATTTACTGTACCTGTACCCTTCTGTACCATCATTGATGCGTTGCCGCTTGTTATATCAATAGTTTGGCTCATATCAGTATTCTTTACAGGAGTGCTTATAGGTAGAGTATTTGTAGTGATACCTGTCTGATAATTGTCATTATTACCCCATACATAATATTCGTATGAGTTATTTGTTGTATTTTCTGTAAGGGCAGCTGCGTTACCGTTACCGGCTGCAACTTCAAGCACACGGATATTTTCAAGTCCGCCACCGCTTACTATTGCCTGTCCTGTAACGCTGTCTATCACACCTTCGCCCATTTCTGAGTTTTCGTTACTACCCCATGCAAGAACTTTACCAAGTTCCTGAACACCATAGCTTGTTGTAAATTCATCTCCTTTACCTGCAGCTATTGATGTCATTCTTGATACAGGAACATAAACAGGTGTTGAAACGATTTCGTTATCAGAATTTTCTACTTGCTTAAACTTATTTGAACCCCATGCAAATACGTCACCGTTTGATGATAATGCCATTGCATAACTGTTGCCTACGCTTCCGCCGGCACTTATGTCTTGCATTACTACATTATAATCAGTGAAGTATGCAACCATTTGAGGTGATGGAACAAGTGTTTCCTTGTTTGATACCTCTGATGGATTCTTTTCGTCTATAAAGTCAGAAGTATCTGTACCGTTACCAATCTGACCGTTATTGTTTCTGCCCCATGTATACAAGTTACCGTCAACGTCTATAGCCATTGCGAAGTCAGGACCTGCGGCAATCTTTGTGAACTTAACAGGAACTTCTCTTGATGTAACAACGTCTTCGCCGTCTGCACCTGTTGTTATTTCAGTTACAGTCTTTGTTACATTAAGTTTCTGTGGTTTCATATCGATACTGCCGACACGACCTAATCCAAGACCAAGTTGACCATAAGTATTATCGCCCCACGCGTACAAATCACCGTTTGCACGAAGTGCAAGGATAAAGTTATCTCCGGCTGAAATCTGCGGATAAGCAATATATTCTTCATCTGCATTTTCTGCCTTAACTTCTGTATCGTCAGGAAGAGATATAATATGTACATACATTCTCTTTTCGGCATTATCATCGCCTCTTGCAGAGATTTCTACATATGTCTTTCCTGTGCTTTCTGCACTTACCTGACCATATCCATCTACTGATGCTATGTCACTGTCAAGGACTCTGTATGTTGTGCTGACATTTACAGGCTGTTCATCTTCATATAGATTAAAGCCTTGATGTGCTGTCATACCTATACGTTTTGATTCTTGATTCTTCTTAACAAGTATTTCGTTTGAATCAAGAGTTATAATCAAGTCAGAGCCAACCATTGATGCTGTTGTAAAGTCTGATGTTACATCTTGATTTGCAATCTGACCCTTGTCATTCTTACCGAATGCCCATACATAACCGTCACTGTCAGCATAAGCTGAATGTACGCCGCCAACAGATGATGTCATACTAAGTACATTTGATGCAATTTGTCCGTCTGTTCTTACAACATTGGATTTACCCGATAGAGTATAAACGTCACTTGACAATCCGCCTACACCAAGCTGACCGCTTGAAGCAAGTCCGCCCATAATAGGTGTTCCGTTTGAATCCACGATATACAAGCTTTCGCCACCGCCGATAAGCACTGCATTTGAAATTTCTGCAAGCTTTGTCGGTTTAGTAACGTCAAGTTTCATTTCGCCGAATTCACCGTTCTTATTTGCACCCCATACCCAAACACTACCTGTTACATCTGTATCAACAGTTATGTCTTGTGCAAGAGCATATGTAATTGCCATTACATTTTCGCTGCCGGCTGCAATCGCCATTACACGATTTTCCATTTCAGCAGTTCCGGCTCTGAAGTCAACGTTATCTGTGTTTTCACCTGTACCGTACTCATATCTTGTACCCTTACCTTGTGAATATACAGAACCGTCAAATTTAAGCATATGAGATGTTGCACTGTTTCCGATTGCAACTTGTGCAACTGAATCAGTTACTCTTATCGGTGCTTGATAGTTATTGACACCGCTTTCCATACTTATTTGATTATAAGCATTATTACCACTGCCGTATACAACGCCGCCGTCCTCTACAAACAATGCAAACATTGCGTCATTTGTAAGTCCGCCGATTGCTATATCGACAATGTTTGATATATAGCCGGCTTGTGACAATGCGTCATCACCATAAGACGGTTGTTCACCAATCTTAACACGTTCAGGTGTACTTACCTTAACTGATGTACTGTCTATACCAAGCTGACCGCTATCGTTTCTGCCCCATGCCCATACATGACCTGTTGTATCTATAGCAAGAGCACTGTCGCCTGCGGCTGCAATCTTAACTATTCTTACGTTATCGCCGTTTTCATCTTTTATGCTTACCTGTTGAGGGTAAATTGCTGTACCGAAGATTTGTCCGCTACCAAGCTGACCATACTCGTTACCGCCCCATGCCCAAACAGTTCCGTTTGGTTTTAGTGCGTACGTTGTATTTGTACCAGATACAACCTGTGGATAAGCAACGCTATCCACATAGCTGTCAGTATCCGATCCGCCGATTCTTGAATCTTTCGGACGAACTTCTACCTTAAATGTACCAACTGTCAATGAATCATCGGCAAGTGATACGATTACATATGTTGTTCCTTCCTTCTTACCTGTAAGCTTACCTGTTGAAGAATCTACTTCAACAATGTCACTGCTACCGTCCCATGTCTGCCACTTCAATTCAACTTCTTCTGTTGAAGTACCTTCTGCACCGCTCAACAAGTTGAATGAAGATATTGTAGGACGTTTTGGTTCTTCTACGTCATCAACTCTTAGTGAATATGTATATTTATCAAACAAGAAGTATGCAGTTCCGACACGAGCCGGTTCATATCTGTCAACCGTTGTTCCGTCACCGATTATTCCGTTTTCATTAATACCATATGCCCATACAGCACCGTTATCTGTTGTAATTACAGATATATCACTGTTTGTTCTGCCGTTTGATACAAGAATTACATTTTTAACGTATCCGCTAACGTCTGTCTTTCCTGCAAGAACTCTGCCTACCGGAAGAATTTCGTTATCATGTTCTGTGCCACGTCCAAGCATAGCTCCATACATACCTGCTGACCACAAGTTTTCACTGCTGTAAGAACCATCATCGTTATGACCACCGTTTGCATAGATTACCTGAACATACTCAGATATATCACCGCTAAGTGGGAATGCACCTCTTTGAGCCCATTCAAAGTTGTATGCTCTTACCGGTGTCTTTTCTACTGTCAAATACTCAGGACTGTCGCTGCCATATCCAAGTTGACCTTGTCTTAGGTCACCCCACATAGCTACACCGCCGTCCATAAGTATAGCCATAATATTATTTGTACCGCCAAATGCAGCTATTGCTTTTTCAGGAAGTGATGCACGGCTTGGTGATGTCGAAATATTTTCGCCTATACCGTAAATGCCGTTTGAATTATCACCCCATGTAATAATCTGACCGTCAGCCTTTAAGACGTGCATTGTATCTCCGAGTTTATCAGGGATAAGCTTTCTTGCACTCTTAAGAATTGTATTTCTGGTTGTGATATTTCTCGGAAGAGTCATCTTCGCATTATATGTATCCTGCGGTGAAACAACTCCCTTATAGTTATAACCCCAACCAAAGATATTGCCGTCTGCATCGATTGCATATGAATACTGCTTTGTACCCTCTTTTGAATCAGAGCCTGTACCTGCAGCCGCAATATCAATAATTCTTGAGCCGTAAATCGATTCAGTAACTGTACCTTCGGCACTGTCACCAAGATAATAAGATCTTGTCGTTCCATAAACTCTTACTGCGTACTTCTGTACATTGAATTCAGTTTGTGAACCGTTGCCAAGAGCACCCTTAACACCTGTACCCCATGCATATACATGACCATCACTTGTAAGAGCCAAGCTGTGATTTCCGCCTGTTGCTATCTTGATTACATTTGTCAATGCACTCGGACTTGCTGTAGCATTTTCACGTTTCAGTACCTGTACAGGAATTGTAGTATATGAAGACTTGCTACCGTTACCTGATTGACCGTATGAGTTATTACCCCACGACCAAACTGTTCCGTCTGAACGAAGTGCAATAGTGTGGTTTTCACCTACTGCAATCATCGGCATAACGTTACTTCTGTCATTACCTGCCGGAATAACATTAAGTTTAATTGTACCTGTATTGCCTCTTGAATCCTTTGCAACAAGATATGTTACGCCAGTCTTTTGCTTAATATACAATTTACCTGTTGTGTTATTTCCGCCGTTTGGATTAGCCTCAAACTCTGCCACTTCAGTATTTAGTGACTCGAATGTCAATCCTGTCGGTTTATAAGCAGACTCACCGAATAGTGTAAAGCCTATAACGCCTACTACATTGTCAAGATCAATCTGGATTACATCGTTTTGTCTTACTGCTGTTTCAAGAGTACCATTATCACGCATAATAGTATCATAGAACATATGAATTGGTATGTCTGATATATCATTTCGTGTCAATGTTGCCTCTGCAAAATCAATATAAGCTCCGCCGCCGTCTATAAGTACAGCCGCCGGATATTCACGATTATCCTGTGTACCGTCACCAATCTGACCTCTTGTGTTATCACCCCAAGCATAGATTTTACCTATACTATCGAAGATAACGCCATTCGCACCGTTTGCTGCCGCCGCAATAGATTTTGCACCGTTGAACGGTTCATAATGGTGATCCGGATCACTGTCACCTGCGTGCAATAATACAACTGCATTATCTTTTACGTCAGGATAATATGCGTTTCCGTCTGCATCATTTACTGTATCTATACCAAGTTGACCACCGTTCTTGTCGTCAATTTGGTTATTACCACGAACTCTTGAATGTCCGTTTATATAAGTTACGAATGCACTTTCACCGGCTGTTACACCGTTCGGAGTCCAATCTTCACCTTCAACAGTTTCATTATATACATCTGAAAGAGTTGGATTTTCAACAACAGTTTCATATGTATTATCGTCTTTTAGATACATACCAAGTTGGTTATGGTTATTACTGCCCCATGCCCATACATGGCTTGTTTCTGACAATGCAAGTACACTGTTTGTTGACGCAGACATTGTAACTGCTTTTTCAGCTATATCTGCATATGCTATACCGTTACCGTAGTAATCGCCGTCACCAAACTTATACGATGTATTTTCGCCCCATGCGATTATGTCACCGTTTCTTGTAAGTGCATAACTTGTATTATTGTCAGCATATACTGCCGCAATTTCCAAAGAACTCTTAATATGTAGTTTTTGCGGTGTCAAAGCTGTTTCTGTTAATTCAGGAATTACCTGATGGTTGCTTCCGTCACCGAATGCATATATATCGCCTGTGTTTGTAAGCAATAATGTATGATTCAAGCCAACTGCAATGTCTACTACGTTATCAATTCCTTCTACTCTTACAGGAGAAATCGAGTTATCCTTTGTACTGTTTCCAAGTTGACCGTTATCATTTCTACCCCAAGCATATACTTCACCGTTTATTGTAACGGCTACCATAAATCCGTCACCTACAACGACCTTCTTAACGTTACCATTTATTGCAACTGTCGGTGTTGTTGAATATGGTGTTGCGTCGCTTGTAAGTCCTATACCAAGTTGACCGTATGTATTGTCACCCCATGTATATAGTACACCGCCGTCTGTAACGGCTGCCATTGTCTTACCGCCTACAGCTACATATGGGTAAACTTTACTGTCATCTCTTATAACTGTTTCGCCTTGTTCAAACTGAACATCCATTGGCATAACGTTAATCTTGATAATTCCTGTTGCGCCTGTTTCATTACCCTTTACAACAATATATGTTGTTCCAAGAGCTATTGCACTTGTTTGATCTGCCGGTGTAACTACACCATCATTTGAAACAATTGCTACACTTTCGTCAAGTGACTTGAATGTATAACCGTTATCTCTAACCTTAAACGAACCTGTTATCAAGTTAAAGCTTGGATCTCTTTCAACGAATATTTCATTCATATCTATTGAAAGGATTTCACTTCTAAGAATATTTACCTCGTAAGGCATTGGATCATCGTCTGTGTACTGCTTTGTAATATCAGTATAATCACCGTTTGCGTCACGTCTGATTATTGCTCCGCTATTCATCATAACAGTATCAGCACTTCTGCCTATACCAACAAGGACAGGAATATCCTTATCAACAGCTGTACCGTCGCCAAGTTGACCGTTTGCATTATTACCGATAGAGTAAACGTCACCGTTACTTCTTAGTATTGCAGATGTGTTATCACCCGACGCAATCATAATTGTATCTGTAACAACACTGTTATTATCAAGGTCATCAAGCAACTCTACTGCCATCTTATTTGTTTGAATACCACTTGCTGAAGTGATTGTATTCAAATTTTTACCCCATGTAACAACGTTCTTTTCTGAACGTGTCAATGCGTTCATATGTTCTTTTCCGACAGAGATTTGTCTGATGTCTGTTAGAAGTACACCGATATGATTTTCCTTGTCGTACTCATACATAACCTGAGCCGGAACAGCTACTGCATCAGCTGTACTGTTATTACCTACCTGGCTGTAACTGTTATCGCCCCATGCCCATGGAGTACCGTCTGTCTTAATTGCCGCAGAATTATTATATCCTGCATAAATCTTTTCAACATCTTGAATATCAACTGCTACCGGAATAGTTCTTGTTGTTGCGCTTGTCTTAGTTCCGTCAGCCTCAAGAACATCTTCGTATGTTCCTTCACCCAACTGACCTCTGCTGTTATCGCCCCATGCCCATACACTGCCATTCTTATCAAGAGCAAGCATATGGTGTGCACCTGCCGCGATAGATACGATATTTTCAAGATACATTGTTGTACTCTTGCTCTTACCTGCAAGAACTCTTTGAGGATATTTCTGAATATCATCTGTCTTACTTATTCCAAGCAAGCCCGATGCATTATTACCGAACATCCATACACGACCCTTGTTATCAAGAGCTGCTGTAAAGTCGTCGCCGGCTGTTATATCAACAATGTCTGTCAAATATTGTGCATCTTCTGTTTCAGAAGTTGATGCGCCTGTTACTACTGCAACCGGAATTAGGCTATCTGATGTATTGCCTGTACCAAGCTGACCGTCTGCACCATGACCCCATGTGTAAACCTTACCGTCTAATGTAAGTGCTACACTGTGGTACTTACCTTGTGCAACCTTAACTATTCCGTCAAGGTATCCGTCACTTATAGGGTTACGAACTTGAACCGGCATTGAAGAAGGAGTTACTGAGTTATTACCAAGTTGTCCGTATGTATTATCTCCCCATGTCCAAACTGTTCCGTCTGACATCAATGCTATTGAATTAAAGCTGTTCGACGCAACCATCGGTGCGGCTAATATATCTTTACCGAATTCCTCATCGTCACGCTTTGTCGCTCTGAATTCCAATTCAAATGTTTGTGCGATATTTCTTGTTCTGTCTTGAACAATAAGTGTTGTAACGGCATACTTGCTGTCAATAGCTTTTTGTGTAGGTGTAACAATCCAGTTATCGTCTACACTGAACAAGCTTGTATCAGCAGGTATCATATAGATGTCTTCTACCTTAAACTCATCATTACCTGTTTCAGAATCAGTATTTAGATAGAATCTCATTTCATCATATACTGCATTCTTATCAAGAACAAATTGCTGAATGTTGCCTGACGCATCATTTGTCAATGTAATTGTTCTCGGTACATAGTTTTCAGTATCATAATCTACACTTTCAAAGCTTTGTAGGCTAATATCATCGCCGGCAGAATATACTTCGTTCATTTCAACAATATCGCTTTCTTCAAGCATGCTGAACATTGCAAATTCTGCTGATGTTACGATTGAACCTGCCTGTGTATTAGTAACAATACCTGCTTTTCTTATTGTTAACTTAGAGTTTGCACCGACTGCAACCGGAACAAGTTGTTCATCGAACGTACTGTTACCGATTTGTCCTGAGTCGTTTTTACCCCAAGCATACATATTTCCGCTTGTTGTTTGAACAACTGTATATCCGTCACCTGCTGAAACTGCCTTTGCATTGTTAATATCACTCTGCATTACAGGATATAGTCTTTCAAAGTGAGTTGCGTCACCTATCTGACCATTATCATTATTACCCCAGCTATAAACGTGACCGTCTTTGCTTATTGCTACAGCTGTCTTCGGTGATGCGGCTATTGCATAAATACCTTCAAGAGTACCGTCACCTGTTACTCCGGCTACGGCTACAGCTGATTTCTGTATACCGCCCTTTGTACCGTTGCCCATTACTCCGTATGTATTATCACCCCATGCGTAAACTATTCCGTCTGCCGTTAATGCAAGTGAATAGTTATCGGCTGCGGCAACTGCAACTGCATTTGTAATGCTTTCACCGTTTGATTTCTTAACAGCTTGTAATACTGCGCTTGATGAACCACTTGTGTTCTGACCAAGCTGACCGTATGTATTATCACCCCAAGCATAAACTGTACCTTGAGTAGCAGTTTCTGCCTCAGATGCAGGAATAACTATACCAACTGAATGATTCTTACCAGATGCTACTTCAAGGAAGTTCAAGTCACCCTTATCTCTTGTTACAAGGTGAGCCTCCTTAGCATAATTTTCAGTTGACGGTGAAGTCATAGGCTTACCGTTATTTAGTATACTCTGCTGATAACCAAGCTGATTATGATCGTTCTTACCCCATGTATACGCTCTCTTTGTCAAAGCGTCAATGATAATTGTATGGCTTTCGCTCAATTCAACTGCCGAAACAAGAATTGTTTCATCAGCGTTTGGTGTAGCCGGATTATCCTTTAGGGCTTCGACAAGTGTCGGATATGCAACTATCTTTCCGTCAACACCAAGTTGTCCGTTATCATTATTACCCCATACATAAAGTAGACCGTCTTGATCTATTGCAGCTGAACTGTTTGCACCTGCTGCAACATATTTTATGTTTGTAAGCAACTTTGTATTGCTTTCATTTTGACCTATACGAACTTGACGAGGAACAAACTTATCTACATTTGATGTTCCGTATGTACCGTCACCAAGTTGTCCGTATGTATTGTCACCCCATGCCCAAACTGTTCCGTCTGCACGAAGTGCCAATGTATGTCCGTATCCCGATACAATCATCGGAACTGTAATCTCTGTATCTGCGCTTTGAGCAACTCTTACAGTGAATGAGTACGAACTTCCAAGAATCTTATCTGTTACTGTTATTACAGAACTATCAATTCTGCCCATACCTGTAACAACACCGTTTGAGTCAACTGTAACTGCTGACGGATTACTTGATGTAAATGTCAATCTGTCAGTAGTCATTTCATAGCCTACTCTGTCATATACAGATGAAGATTCAATATTTGCACTACCCCAAACTGAGTCGCCTGCAATTTGAAGAATTTGATTGCTTGTAAGTTCAAGTGATGTCGGTAATGGATTAGACATTGTATATGCTCTTGTAACTTCATCGTTTTCTTTAACCTGAGCATAAACAACATTCAAGTTCAATACCTTCATTTCATCATATGAAACAGGTTCGTCTGATGAAATTTCTTTACCGTGAACTGAGCCTTCGCCCCATGCGTATGTTGTACCGTTTGCGTCTGAAACTGTAAATACATTTCCTACTGACGCAAGTCTTACAATATTCTGTAGCTTATGATCTGTATCGCCGGCACTTTCACCTTCTGCTTTAAGTTCAGCAGATAAGTTACCGTTACCCCAAGCATATACATGACCATCCTCAGTCAAAGCCGCACCGCCTTTGCCTGTTGCGGCAATCTGTACAACCTTTTCTGTTATAGGAAGTAATGTCGGTGTAAGTTCACGTTGTATCTTTATACCTATACCAAGCTGTCCGTTATCGTTATTACCCCAAGCATATACATCGCCATCGCTTGAAAGTGCAATTACATGACTTTCACCGACTGCAATTTGTGTAATAACTTTTCCTCGAGGAATTGCTGTTGCTACCGGTGTTCTATTATATGACTTAGCATATCCGTAACCATTTTGACCTGATGTATTAACACCCCATGAATATACTGCGCCGTCTGAAGTAAGAACTACAACAAACGAATTACCTACTGCTGCCTGAACAACCTTGTTTGTATCAAGGTTATTGCCCTTAACTTGTGCAGGTTCGGTTGTATCACCCGTTCTACCAAGCTGACCAAGTTTATTGTCACTTCCCCATGTATAAATGGTTCCGTCATTCTTGACCATAATTCTTGTACCGTCATCATTATAAGGTGACGCAAATACGCCTGTTTCAGCTTGAGGTTTTCCGTTATCTCTTACTGCAACCTTAATATATGATACAAGATTTTCTGTTGTTTCAACAACTTTGATTACAGTTGTTCCGTAACGTCTTTCCTTTGTTGCATCGCTTAATGTAACAACACCTGTTGTTTCATTTACAGACATAATAGAAGGATCTAATGAATAGAATCTTATATTTGCACTGTCTGCGATACTGATTTGTGAATCATTTGATGCGAACAAGTTAAAGTCATTATCGGCTGCCGCCATTGTTATTGAATTATTGCTTATTGTAAGTGTATCGTCCGGTGTGATTGTTACGTTATAAGGAAGTGGGTTATTGCTATCATATGTAACATTTGTACTTCCTGTAACGTACGCATTTGTTATTGTCAAACCGTTCTTATCACTTAGCTTAACTGTATTAGCAAGATTTACGTCTGCTCTTGTGCCTATACCAAGTTGTCCGTTGTCATTTTGACCCCAACCGTATACGATACCGTTTGAGGCAACTGCAAATGATGTATTATAGCCTGCACCTACACCCCACATATTTATCATATATTGGTTAGTCTGTGAACTTGCACCTGAGTAAACCTTATTAGGTGTCTTATATTCATTTGCATTTGTGCTTAAACCAAGCTGACCTAATGTATTGTTACCCCAAGCATATACATTGCCTTTTTCTGTGATAGCAACGATATGACTGTAACCCAATGCCATAGCTTGAATATTTTCTTCAATATTCAATGCAGTATCAGGTACTGACAATACATTTGTATCAGAGTTATTACCTAATTGATAATTTCCGTTTGCACCCCATAGATAAGCTTTACCGTCTGAAATTATAGCTGAGTAATCACCTCGAGCAATAATCTGATCGACTGTAGCTATTGAAGTCGGAATATTTATCTCTTTCGGTACACCGTCGGTTGACGCACTGAATGTATCTGTGCCCTTACCAAGCTGACCAGAGTCATTTGCACCCCATGTATAAACCTTACCTACAGCATAAACCATTGCATGATTTGCTCCGGCTGTAATCATTGTTGCACCTGTGATGCTTTCTATCTTGCTCGGTGAATAGAAGTCGCTGTGAGCCATTGTATTTCCAAGACCCATCTGGCTGTAATCATTATTACCCCAAACATAAACGTCACCTGCACTTGTTAGTGCCATTGCGAAGTTATCGCCTGCTGAAATTCTGATTATGTATTCACCTACTGCCAAATCGAATGATACCTTTTGTGGAGTTGACTTATCATCAACAGAACCGATACCAAGTTGACCTGACTCGTTTGCACCCCATGTATATACATTACCGTCATCAGTAAGTGCCATTGCAAATTCTTTACCGGCTGCAACTGATGAGATATTTGAAAGTGCGATTTGCTGCGGATTAATAACTTGTGCGTTATTACCACCCTTGCCATTACCAAGTTGTCCATGAGTATTATTACCCCATGTCCATACACTGCCGTCTGCTTTCAATGCTATCGTAAAGTCACTGCCACCTACTATTGTCGCAGACTTATTTGCTGAATATTCAGGCTTAATAACTATATTGAATGACTTTGTATATTGAGTTGGGTTATGTTTAACTGTAACCTTTGCAATACCGTAGCTTGTAGCAGTCTTAGGTGAAATAACACCTGTAGCATTGTCGATTGTTAACAAATCACTGTCTGTCGAGATTGTTATATCGCTCGGACTTACAGTTGATCCACCTGAACCTCCTGTGCTCATTGATGTATAAACATTAAATCTGCTTATTGATGTTATAACCTTTATTGTATTCAAATCTACCGCAACATTCTGAGTTGGGAATATTGAAATACTTTCCGGAACTGTTGTGTATGTTTCACCTACAGGTGTACCTGTTACATTAATCTTTGTTATAACAAGTCCCTTTGAACCTTCTGAACTGCTTCCTATACATTGAGGAACAGATGCACTCGTTTCACCGTCTGCAAGAGCCGTACCAAGTTGACCTTGATCATTATGACCCCATGTATAGATTTCACCCATATTTGTGAACAATACAGAATGTTCGTTTCCGGCTGATATACCGTTTGCACCGCTAAAGTCACTGCCATCTTCGTTTACAACTTTGACAGCCGTTGACTTCTGTGCTTTTGTACCGTCGCCAAGTTCACCGTACATATTATCGCCCCATGCGTAAATTGAACCGTCTGCAGCGATTGCCAATGAGTGAGTAATTCCGGCGTCTATATCTACAATTCCTTCAAGATCGAAAGTTTCGTAGTTAAGAGCTGTTACAACCTTACCAGGCATAGCTCTTGTTTCACCACTACCGTCACCAAGACGTCCATAGTAGTTATAACCCCATGTCCATACGTTTCCGTTTTGTGAAAGTGCGGCTGTATGTTCATCGCCTGCCGAAATCTTAGCTACGTTATACTTAAATTCTGAATCTGCATCTCCAAGAACTTCTCTCGGAACATCATAACGATCTGCCGGATTTGTATCGTTCATACCAAGCTGACTGTTTACATTTCTACCCCATGTATATACAACACCGCTTGTTGTAAGAGCAGAAGTATGGTTACCGCCCGCTGAAATACCAACGATTGATTCAAGATGTTTTGTTTCGCCGAAGTCTGTTACGATAACAGGTACATTATAATGTTCAGAGGCATTTGTTCCGTATACAGAACTTGCCTTTTGCTGATGTCCGATTTGACCTGATTCGTTGCTGCCCCATGCGTAAACTGTACCATCTGCCATAAGTGCAACTGAATGATTTTCACCGGCGGCAATATCAACGGCATTTGTAATTCCGTTTACAAGAACCGGATAATTGCTATCTTCATTATAACCATTACCAAGCTGACCTTTTTCACCGCCGCCCCATGCGTAAACCTTACCGTCTGCAGTAAGTGCAAGAGCGTGACTTTCACCGGCGGCAATCTTCACAACGTTTGTAAGAGCAGTGTTTTCACTTAACTCAACTTGTGTTGCAACATCTACATATTCATCAGATTTCACACTTACTTTATTATGTAAGTTTGAACCCCATGACCATACAGTTCCGTCATCCTTTAGAGTGATAACAAAATCTGTACCGGCTGCAACCATAGGCGCTGTGAATGCACCGTTAGGTATTACATTTACCTTTATAAATCCAACGTTTTCACCGTCAGTTCCGTCATCGTTAAGTTCAATAATCTTTATGTAAGTTGTTCCGTAACGACCTGATACTGTCGAAATTGTTTTTCCATTTACTACTGCTACATTTGAATCAAGAGCTTCAAGTCTGTAATTCATAACATTTTCCCATCTCTTTGTACCAAGTACATTGAAACGATAAGGAACGAACTTCTTAACTCCGTCAATACCAAGCTCATCGCCGCTTTCAATATTAAATTCATATAGAAGCTTAGCGTCATCTGTGTACGAAACTGTACCTACAACCGCCTTAGTTACACGAATGCCTTCAGGCGCTTTATTTACCTTAATCGGTGATTCTGAATAATTATTTGTGCCGTCACCAAGTTGATAATTACTGTTTTCACCCCATGTATATACATCACCGTCTGAAAGGACTGCCATTGCGTGATTACCGCCAGCCGCAGATGTAATAACATTGCTTAGTCCGTCAACCTTTGTAGGAGTTTCGTTCTTATTCCATGCGTATGCACTGCCGTCAACCGATACTGCGGTGAATTGTTCACCCTTAGCGTCTACTTGGGTAGCATTGTCAAGAACTTTTGTTGCGGTGTTTTCGCCGCCACCCCATGTATATACACTGCCGTCTGCTGTAAGAGCAATAGATGTATCTGCACCGGCTGCGATTGCAACTACACTGCTTACACCCTCTGCCATTACAGGTAGCGGAGTTGATGATGTATCAGATCCAAGTTGTCCTGAATCATTTGAACCCCATGTCCAAACTGAACCGTCTGCCTTCAATGCTACTGTATGATTTTCACCAGCTGCGATAGCTTGTACATTAGTAATTCTCAATGGTTTTGCATAATAATTCTGTCTTGATCTGTTCTGACCAATCTTATCAGATACTGCACCCCATACATATACTCTACCGTCTTTTGAAAGTGCAACTGCATGAGTCGAATATGCCTTAACAGATATAATATCTGAAAGCGGTGTATCTGAACTGTTCATAACTCTTTGCGGATATGCGTAAGCAGTTGAACCTGCATTGCCTATACCTGTTTGAGAGTTTTCATTTGTACCCCAAGCGTATACTTCACCGTCATTTGTTAGAATTACGCTGAAGTTTTCACCTGACGCAAATTCTTTTACGTTATTAAATATAACTTGTCCGTCATCGTCTTTCATTACAACACCCGGAACATATACATTAGTTTGATTATCGAACAATGATACGTTTAACTTATCATAGCTGTTATCGCCCCATGCACTTACTGTTCCGTCTGCATTTACAATTACAGAACTTGTTGTACTCAATGATGCTTCCGGAAGTGATGTTGTTCCGTCTGCAATTAGACCTATTCTTATAAAGCCCGTAGCAGTATCACCTTTAAACTGTGCTGACATTGTTACATATGCACTGTCACCCGCTACTGCATTTTCTGGTGATTCTGCCTTAACGGTTGAATTAGTTGATGTAACTTCTATTGCCTCTTCATCAGTTGACTTAGCATCAATATTATCTACTGATATTTCTGTCACACGCTTATCGAAGTATAGGTTAAATGCAAGAACTTCTTCTACAACAATTCTGTCAATAACCACAGTTTCGTCAACATCTATCATAATTTCGTTCGGATATTCAAGTTCCTTAACAGGAGTTGTCAAATCCGACTTCTTATAAACATACGCGTGTGCAACCTTAATCATCTTGGTTGCCGGTTCTGTAATTGCCTGAACAGGGTAGTTCTTATTAACATTTGTCTGATCGCCAAGCTGACCTGAACTATTTGAACCCCATGTCCAAACTGTACCGTCTGAAATATATGCAGACATTGAATCTCCGCCGGCAGCACCGTTTAGGGCACCCTTAATGCCATTCGATGATGACCATACTCCGCCGTCATTTGATACGATTTGTACAGGAGCTGAGCTTGTGCCGTTTGCTCCCATTTGACCATCTGCATAGTTGCCCCATGCCCAAACAGTATTATCGGCTGTTGTTGCAAGATTTGAATTCTTTTCAGCTGAAATATGATTAATTACTTCATCATCAGGAATATCAACTCTTACAGGTGCATAGCTGTTTGATTGAGCTGTTGTCTTACCGAATTGACCTTCTGAATTATCGCCCCATGCGAATACATAACCATTCTTAGATGTAAACGCCTTATCTGTCGGAACGTCATACTGTGTATGATTTTCGTTTTGTTCTTTAATAAGTGCAACGTTATGGTTTGCACCCGAACGTACTTCTACAACGTTATTTAGGTAAACACTGTTGTATGGGCTTTCGCCTACTACTACAAGTGCCGGATAGTTAAGGTATTTACGCAATGTATTACCAAGTTGACCCGACGCGTTACCTGCTTCTGCTCCGCCGTTGCTCCATGTCCATACATAACCGTCATCACGAAGAATCGTGTTATGCGAAATTCCGCCTGTTACTTCAAGTGCATTTTCAAATAAATCGCTTGTTGATGCACTTTCGCCCTTAATCAATGAAGTTGGACTTGAACCGTATGACCAATACTTAACTGTTCTGTCGTTCATTACTGCATAAACCATACTGTTTGCAGCACCAACTGCAACAGCGTCTGTAAGTTTCAATACAGGATATGAATCTGAGTTATATCCCCATGTATAAACATTGCCGTCTGCATCCAATGCAACAGAGAAGTTTGTACCTGCGGCTATATCTACTATCTTCTCAAGGAATCCGCTACCGTTAACACCCAATACTTGAAGTGGATAGTTGTCGTTTGAGTTAGAACCGTCACCAAGTTGGTTATTAGTTCCGCGACCCCATGTCCATACAGTACCGTTTGTCTTTAATGCAACTACATGAGATTCACCGTTTACAACCTTCGGTGCGGCATACTTTATATCTGTACCGTACTTCTCTTCTTGTGTAGGCATTACGCGAACTTTGAAGATAAATGATATATCTGAATTATCATCACGGAGCATAAGTGTTGTTTCACCGTATGCTTCATTCTGATTCGGAACAATTCTTGCGACTGTTCCGTTCATTTCAACCGTTGCAATATTTTCATCAATATTTGTCAAATGTAAATCAGGAGTCCAGTAGAATGGTTCTGATTCTTTTTCTGTAAATGCAAGGTTGAAACCAGGAGAAATTAATCTGTAAACATCACTGCTTAGATTAAATTCTATATATTCATTACTGTTAATTGTAATCATATTAGGCATTGGGTTAGTTGTTGAATACTCAGTAACAGCTGTGTTACTGTCGCTTTCATAAATTCCGCCGCCTATAACGTCAGGACGGATATAATCCGTAGCACCTGTCTGTACTGCAAATGTACGGTTATTAAGTGTAAAGTCACCTATTTCTCCGTTTGTACCTGTACCCCATGACCATACAGTACCGTAACGTGTACTATACATAACTGTATGTGAGCCTCTTGTTGAGATAATGCCGTACTTCATCATTTGTTCTGAGAAGTTCTCAGGTTTAGCATTAATTGTGTTACCCTTTACAACCATTTGAGGTGTATTAACACTTGTTGATGTTGTATCGGCTATACCAAGCTGATAAGATACATTTGTAGGATTTGTTTCTGTGTACTTTCTACCGTAAATAGTAGCTGTATCATAGCTTGTCAATCTGTCCTTATCTGTCCATATTGTTTCATAGAATGTCAAATACGGAGGAGGTGTCTTATCACCCCATGCCCATACTGCACTGTCTTTCTGAATTGCAATAGATTGATTTGAACCGCTTGCTACTTGTACTGCATTTTCAAATGCCTTAACAGGTAAGTTACTATCATCATTAGCACCGTTACCAAGCTGACCGTTTTCGCCGTTACCCCATGTGAACAAGTCACCATTCTTTGTGATAACTGCAGCGTGCTTGCTGCCTGCTGAAATTGTTGTAATTTCTTGCAAGTAGTTATAAGCATATGAACCTGCATTGTATGTTGAATTATTTTCAATATCAAGTGTCTGTACACCTGCTTTTACTTGTACAGGATAATACTTCTTGTATGATTGTTCATATCTAATCTTCAAATCATATGTACTTGCAACGTACCAACCATAATCATTACCATGACTACCATACGCATACATATTAGCTTTTTGATATGACGGTGTAGTATAAGTGATTACTGTGCCGTCACCTGACTGACCTTCATCATTCTTACCCCAAGTGTAAGCAGTACCGTCTCTCTTCAATGCGATTGTGAAGTCACCGCCGGCTCTGACATCAATTATTTCTTCAAGGTAGCCATAGCCTTCTGCGCCTCTTACTCTCACAGGTGTAAGCATTAACGGAACTCTTGTTATTTCGGCATCATTACTGTTACCTGAACACAAGTTATATCTGTAATGACCCATATATCCGCTCTTTGCATATGTCTGCGGTGAACCGATTTGATTATATCTGTTATCACCCCAAGCATAAACCTTACCGCTCTCTGTCATAACAACAGTATGATTATCGCCTGCTGTGATAGTTTCTATCTTTTCACCAAAGTTATATGAAAGTTTAACCGGAGTATACGCATTATTGTTTACCTTATTATACATATAATGTGTATGACCGCTTGAACCACCGTGATTATGATGAGAATCCGGACTCCAACAACTATCATCATAATAATAATGGTCATCTTTATGATGTGTTAAATTATAATTATTAGATGTACCGTTACCCATCTGACCGAATTCATTATAACCCCACATATATACGTTACCGTCTTTATCTATTGCACCTGCATGATATTGACCGGCAGTTATATATGTAATATTAGACAGATTTTTAATCTGAACAGGGCGGTCTTGATTTGTTACACTGCTGCCCAAACCAAGCTGACCCTTGTCATTATTACCCCATGACCATACAGTACCGTCTGCTCTCAAAGCGATTGAGAAGTCATCACCGGCAGCAACCATAGGTACTGCAACAGTATTCTCGTTACGCTTAATCTTTAGAATAAACATTCCGATTGCACCGTTCATATTTTGAACAGAAATCGTTGTTGAACTGTATCGTCTGTTATCGTTAGGTATAATCTTACCGTTTTCGATTGTAGCAACATTTTCATCTGATGATGCCCATGTTACATTTGAATATGTGTTCGGATCATTTGCAAGATACATAACAGGATGTTCGTCTGTTTCTGCTACGTTAAATCCTGAACTGTAATCATATGTTACCTTTGTGATATTCAATACATCGTCTTCTGAAATTGTTACAACAGGAGGCATTGAAATATTATCATCAGAAGATGCAATTATTCTGCCCTTATCTGTTACGGCATCATTAATTGTCATATAACGGGTTTCTCTGTTACCTGAAATTGTAGGAACAGTATTGATGTTATATGTTGTTGAGCCTTTTTCAATACGAACGTTATATGTTATATCACCAAGTTGATAATTATTATTTGCACCCCATGACCATACATAACCATATTTACTGATTATTACTGTATGGTTTGCACCAAGTGCAACATTTCTTACACCGTGAATATTTTCAATGTTATTATCCTTTTCGTACTTCAAACCTGTCGCAACAGAAGTAAATTCTGATATAGATTCGTCTGTTGTTCCTGTTCCAAGTTTGCCTGTTACATAGTTTGTACCTTCAGTATCATCTGTATTTCTACCTGATACATACATATGACCTTCACGAGTGATAATAGCACTGTAATGTTTACCGGCATAAACTGCTGTTATTTCATCTGCATTTCCGTTTTCATCCGTTACGGCTGTAATTGCAGATGTGTCAACCTTAACTGCGTGATTTACTGAGTCACCGTCAATATTCACACCAAGTTGACCGTACTTATTTGAACCCCATGTATAAACGCTGCCGTCCTCTGTCATAGCTATCATGTGGTCTTCGCCGACACTTACATCCTTAACATTCTGCAAGTATACATAATAGTTAGAGTTATCTTCACGATTATCATATTCAGGATTGCTTTCGCCTCTGATTACCTGAATTGGAGTTGTCTTATTTGTTGATGTGCCGTCACCAAGCTGGCTTGATTTATTTGCACCCCATGTCCATAATGTTCCGTCACTTCTTACAGCTGCACTGCTGTTTCCGTTTGCAGCAATCTTTACGATGTCATACAAGTAGTTTTCGCCACTTTGTCCTACTACCTGTGTTACACCGCTTAGTGATGTGACATTTGATGTTGTGTTGTTACCAAGTTGTCCGTATGAGTTTGCACCCCATGAATATACATAGCCGTCTTTTGAAAGTGCGATGAAGTGAGTATAACCTGCTGATACGGCAATGATATTCTTGCCTTCAAAGCCTGCCATCTTCTGAGCATATGTATATGACAATCCGTTTACACTACCCCAAATATATACGTCACCGTTTGCATCTGCGGCTACATTATAGTCTTTGTTTGCCGACGCTGATACTACATTTACAAGAGGTGTGTCCTTAGCAGTCTTAACTTGTACAGGGAATGCTGTATAATTTAGATCACCTGTACCTGTGTATGTAAAGCTTCTGTGTATATAATCATCAGAAATACTTCCGCCTGTTACACCCTCGCTTGTAGGACCGTCACCAAGTTGACCCTTAGAGTTATCGCCCCATGTCCACAATGTTCCGTTTTCTTTTAGAACAAGTGTATGGCTTGTACCTGTAGATACGCTTGATGATGCAACGGCATCGTTTGTCTTTGTAACATTTACAACAAATACGCCTTCGCTATTTGTCTTAGGATTTGTTACTGTAATAACAGCACTGTTATACGCACCCTTTTCTGTAGGTCTTAATGTACCCGAAGTTGCGGCTCCGTCTACATATACTACCTCTACATTTGAAGATGCAAAACTTGCTCCTGTTACTTGTACCATCTCTCCGGATGTTTCAAGTACAAATCCGCTTTCATATACTTCGTAAATTTTATCAATATCAACTTGTAGATAATCGCCTGTACCAATCGAAATCTGAGGAAGATTTGTCAATGATACATCTACTGCATCCTCAGCCTTTTGAGGAAGTTGAATTGTATAAGGAATTGTCTGACCGTTGGCTGTATGCTTGTCAATATGGATAACAAGAACTCGTCTTGTTTCTCTTTCGCCTGACTGTACCGGCATATATGACTGATTATCAATCATATTACCAAGTTGTCTTGTGGCATTATTACCCCATGACCATACAACGTCACTGCCTACAACTGTATCATGTCTTATAGCGGCACTGTTATTTCCGCCGACGCCGATTGTCCAAATATTATTGATATATGCGTCGTCAGAATATGAGTCACCACGTTTAACCTGAGTCGGCTTATCTGCCATTTCAATACTGTTATCTATTACTGTATCTCCAAGACCAAGCTGACCCTTTGAGTTATCACCCCATGCCCATAGTCTGTTATCATCAGTACGAGCAACAGTGTGGTTTGCACCTGATTTAATTTCTACAACCTTTACATCGCTGCCCCATACATTTTTAACAGCCTTGAACATTGTTGTGTTACCTTCTGTAGTTCCAAGACCTGTCTGACCTGTTGTATTATCTCCGGCTGTAAGAACATATGAACCGTCACCGACTATTACAGCTGATTGGTTTTTACCCATTGCAATAGAAGTTACGTTTGCAAGATAACTTGTGTCACTTGTTGTTGACATAGGTATTCCGTTGCTGTCCTTAACACCGTCAAAGTCACTTGCCTTAGCTCTTGTCGGAACATGCTTATCACTTAGTGAACCTGTTCCTGACTGACCGTGTGAATCAACACCCCATGAAAGCACTGTTCCGTTTGACTTGATTGCCATTACAGAATCGCCTTCGGCACTGATTGCTACGATTTCTTCTAAGTATATATTATTACCATATATATTCTTTGTTACAGTGTTTCCGTCTGACTCAGTTGTTTCTGTGCCTGTGACAACTGTCTTACTTGCACTTGCACCTTGTTGTACTTTAACCGGTGCATAATATGTATAACCGGTTCCGAAATCACCGTGTCCAAGTTGTCCGTTGACATTTCTGCCCCATGACCATACACTGCCGTCTTCTGCAAGAGCAACAGAGAAGTAATCACCGGCTGCAATCGAAACAAACTTAGGAAGTTCACTACCGTCATTTGCATAAATAAGTTCAACAGCTACTGCTGATTTGCTTGCACCTGTCGGCTTACCGCTTGTTGCATCAGTAATACCAAGTTGTCCGTATGAATTGCTGCCCCATGCGTAAATCTTACCGTCTTTTGTAAGTGCAAGTGAATGTGCAGTACCTGCGGCAACTTCTTTAACATTATCAAGAATTATATTGCCTTCCTTAACAACTTCAACAGCATATGCCTTTGTTTCAGAATCGTTATCACCAAGTTGTCCATATGTATCCTGACCCCATGTCCACACTGTTCCGTTAGGTTTTAGAACGACTGTATGTGTTGAACCTGATGCAATCATAGGTACAGACTTCTTCATATCGTCTGTTTCAACTCCTACAGAAATTACAGTTTCAGCAACATAGATATATGTCTTATCGCCGTCTGTCTTTTCTGCATAAGCAGTAATTGTTGTTTTACCGTATTTATTATTACCGTTAGGTGTTACTACACCTGTGTTTTCATCAACTTCGGCAATCTTCGGATTTGATGAATAGAACTTAATTGTTCCGACATTTGCAGTTACATCCTTTGTAGCATCCTTTGTATGAATTGTTCTCAAGTTGAATGCCATATGATGTAATGCTTCATAACTGCTTGGATCAAATGTTACTGTTTCTCTTGTTGTAATATCAATTTGTGCAGGAACATTATCATCAGTATATTCTGTAGTTGTTCCGTCGCTGTGAGATACAGTTACCTTTGTCAAGTTTAGAATATCTTCTGACTTGAAACCAACTCTGACAGGTTCATCAGAATCTGTTTCTGTCATATCACCAAGTTGTCCGTATGTATTATTACCCAATGCCCATAGATAACCGTTGTTTGTAAGAATTACAGAATAGTTCCATCCTGCCGTTACTCTTGAGAATGATGTAAATACATCATCATTTTCAGGATTTAGCGAATCCTTATCTGTTATCTTATTTGCAACATGAGTATTTGCAACTTCGTGGTACTGTGCTTTTGAGTTATCACCCCATGCATAGATGTCATTTGTATTTGACATTGCGATTACATGGTTAGCACCGCCTGATACCATAGATATACCTGTTAAGTATGTTCCGGCGCTTGACTTAACATGAACAGGAGTTGAGATTGTTGCCGTTGTCTTTTCGTTACCTAACTGACCATATGTATTATCGCCCCATGCGTATACGTTACGATCTCTTGTTGTAACAACTGAGAAGTTTTCACCTGCTGACAATGCGTCAACATTCTTTATATATCTGTCATCTGCGTTACCTGTGTCATATTCACCCTTCAATACTCTGTCAGGTGTTTGCATATCTTTATATGTGTTATTAACGCCGTTTGTACTTTGACCAAGTTGACCCTTATTATTGCGTCCCCATGACCATACACTACCGTCTGTTCTTACGGCAAGTGAATGTTCCGCACCGGCACCGATAAGGATAACATCTGTCAAGTAACCGCCGCCGTTATAACCTTTTACCTGTACAGGGAAATATCTGTTATCTCTTGAGTTAACACCTAATTGTCCGTAAGTATTTGCACCCCATGAGTACAAGTTACCTTGGTTAGATACTGCAAGAGTATGATCTCTACCTGCCGCGATATTAGAAATTGATTCATTCTTTTCTACAAGCATTTCGCTTAGCGATTTGCTTGAGTTATTCTCACCTGCAACAGTTACAGGTCTTGTTGAGTATGCAAGTGCTGATGCTGAGTTACCGCTACCAAGCTGACCCTTAGAGTTATCACCCCAAGTATACAATATACCGTCACGAGTCAATGCTACGCTGTGTTTCTCACCTGCAGCTACTATCATAACATTCTTTAGAGGTACTAATTGACCATCATCATTTGTTATCATAACCTGAACAGGATATGAACGGTCAACTGTTGTACCGTCACCAAGCTGACCTTTATCATTGCGTCCCCATGTCCATACTTCACCGTAGATATTGATTGCTATTGCATGGTCACCCTTTGAAACTACCATAGGAGGAATTTCTTCACCAGGGATAATACTGATATTAACAGCACCTGTATAACCTGCGTAAGCATGGTGATCATCTATATCTTCGTTTCCTGTATTTACATATGGGTCTTCGTTATGCGCGCTGATAACTGTTGAACCGAATTTTTCTGTTTCTTCGATTGGCTTAACTACAATATATCTGCGTGTAATTCCGTCTGCATTAAATACTTTTTCTTCAAGCATTGTTGAAACAGGATCTTCATCTTCATTGATAATTGCAACAGTTTCATCAGAAGTTGTAAACTTGATATGGTCTTCACCATCTCTTATCGGTTTCAAATCACCGTTTTGGTCATACGGATCAACCCATGATGTATTATCGTTTGGATCAAATCTGTCAACCGGATATTCTTCTGTATCTGATAGCAATGTAAATCCTTTGAAGTATCTGTTATACATTTGGTTTACATCAATATACAATAGTTGGTCTTTACGCATATTGATATGCTTAGGTAATGTCGCATAATACTCTTCGACAACACCTGTATTTCTGTTTACAACGTAAACGTCTTTAAAGATGATTGACTTATAAGGAAGTTCACCTACTTGATATGGGTAAAGTCTTGTTTCAGTTGTAAAGTCACCAATCTGTGAGTAATTATTAATACCCCACATATAAACGTAACCTTCAAGATCGATAGCTGTTGAGTTTGCACCCGCTGCTATAGCAAATACACTTTCAATGTATGGACTTACCGCATTTTCTTCATCTTCAAGGTACTGACTTCTTACATGTTGAGGTTTCGGATAGTTTGCAGTATTTGTATTCATACCGATTTGACCATTCGAGTTACTACCCCATGCCCATACGCTGTACTTAAAGTTATCTTCCGCAGTGCTTTCACCTAATACAAGTGAATGAGCCTGTCCGGCAGCAATGCTGATTATATTATTAACAGTTCTGCTGATGTCTGCAAGATCACTCGGTCTTACTGACAATACCGGATAATCTCTTGTCGTAGTTGTTTCATCACCAAGTTGATAATTTCCGTTTAGACCGATTGCAAATACATCTGTTTCACCATAGTATTTGTTTGTAAGCATCATCAAGTGATTTGAACCGGCAGAAATCTTAGCAATAGTCTGGATATATGTCGAATCAAATCTTGAATCTGTCTTAATATTTGAACCGTCATAGTCACCGCTGATTATTTGATACGGTGCCATTCTTGTATCATTTGTGCCCTTGCTTGAGCTTTGCTTACCGCCTACAGTATAGTTGTTAATACCCCATACATAAACTGTTCCGTCAGCCTTTAGTGCCGCTGAATAGTTATCTCCGGCAGCAATTTGAATAATGTTACTCAAATGTTCATCTGTTGTTACAACGCCATTTTCATCAGTGTATGTTCCACTTGCCGATGTGCCTTGTGTAACGTGTACAGGATACTTGTCAAAATCACCGTCTACAGTTGATGATGTACCAAGTTGATCATATGTATTATCACCCCATGCGTATACATGACCGTCTGCTGTTAATGCAAGACTGTGCTTATTACCTGCGGCAACAGCTACGATATTTTCCATAGGCTGATTATCGCCTATCATAACCATTTGTGCCGCACCTGAATTTTCAGTTGTGCCGTATCCAAGCTGACCCTTATCGTTTAGACCCCATGACCATACGTGACCGTCTGAGTCAACTGCCAAGCTGTGGTATCCGCCGGCTGCAACGTCAATTATGTTTTCAAGTAGAGTATACTGTGCATTTCCTTCAGCATCATATTCAACACTGTAAATCTGTACAGGTGTATTCATAATGCTGTTTTCACCGTCTTTTGTTGAAACCTGTCCGTAGTCATTTCTACCCCAAGCATAGACTGTACCGTCATACTTCAATGCTACAGAATGATATAGGTTTGTTGAAACAAGCGGTGATGCAGTTTCTTTTGTATATCCGCTACCATCTCTCGATGTTGAGTTTGGCGTCAACTTACCGCCGTATACACCAAGTATAAATGCACCTGTTGCACCTGTTGCAGTATTGACAACAGTAATTGTTGTCTGTCCGCCTTTGTGATATTCTGTATCTATTATAGGTGTAACTACCCACTTACCGTTTTCCTCTGCTACTGTTGCAACAGTTTCGTCTGATGAGTAGAACTTATAATTACCCGAATAATCAGTATTATCAAGAGTATTCTCTGCGAAGAAGTTAAAGCCTTCGTAATATCTCTCGTTGATTTCTGACGGATCTATTGTTAGAATTTGTTCCTCTGTTACTCTTACAAGTGAAGGAATTACACCTGTGTATGTCTTGCCCGGTGTACCATAACCAACAGTATCTTCAGAAACTACCGCATTATTAATTTCAATAACACGTGCTTCTCTGTCACCTACTTGACGTGGTTCTGTTGCATTAACAAATGATGAATCGCCAAGTTGACCATAGTTGTTGCTACCCCAAGCATAGATATATGCCTTAGTTGCATCACTGTTTGCTCTGAATGCTGTTAAGTGACTCAAACCTGTTGATACGTACCAAACATTATCAATCACATCTTCATTACTGTCTGCCTCACCCTTGTTTACAAGTGCAGGTGTAGTATTAGATTTTGCGGCTGAACCCCATGTGTATACGTGACCGTCTGATGTCATTGCGGCACTTCCACTACCTAAAGCATAAACATGTGATACTTGATTTTCTGCAAATGCAGTTACCTTTTCAGGATGGCGTAAATCTGTTGTAGTACCGTCGCCAAGCTGACTGTTTCCATTATAACCCCATGTATATACATAATTATCGTTAATTGCAACTGAATGATATGTACCTGCCGCAATATCCATAGCACCGTTAAAGTATTTATTTGCATAATCTGCTGTTTGCAATGTGTCTGCTGTAAGTACCTTTGTCGGTCTTAGACGATTTTCATATGTATTAGTAGGATTAAAGCTATTTCTGCTTGTAAATCTGTGTCTTATAGAATAACCTGTACCAAGGTATCCGCCTAAATTAACTGTAGCATTTCCAACAGCAGTTGTTCCTGTTACATTTTGACCCCAAGCATAAACTTGTCCGTCTCTTGTAAGGATAAGGCTTGTATTTGAAATTGCAGAAACCTTAACCGTGTCTTCTATAGGTTCTATACCGTTAGACTTCTGTACAAGTGTAGCAACATATACATTATCTGTTGTATTTATACCGACTTGTCCGTATGAGTTTGCACCCCAAGCATAGACTTGTCCGTTGCCCATTAGAACCAACATATGGTTTGCGCCGCCTGCGGCTGCAACTGCTCCGACAAGTTCTGTCTTTGTTACAGTTGTTTCTTTTACTACGTTGCCTTCGCCGTCGTCTGTTTCAGTAACAGTTTCTTCATAGCTTGTAACAACAGGTGATGGAAGTAGAGATTCTTGCTTAGAACCAAGTCCGTTAGATGTTCCGCTACCCCAACCGTAAACTCTGCCGTCTTTATCAATAGCTACTGCTGACGAACCTCCGGCTGCTATATAAACAATGTTTTCAAGCAAACCTGTTCCGTCTGTATTCTTAACTCTTACAGGATATGAACGAGTTACCTTTGTACCATCACCAAGTTGACCTGAACTATTTAGACCCCATGCCCAAACGGTTCCGTCTTCACGCAATGCCATTGTGAAGTTATTTCCTGATGCAACCATAGGAACTGCAACAGCGTCTGCACTACGTTTAACTCTTACAACCAATGTTCCGACAAATCCGTCGTCTGTTGCAATTCTGATTGTTGTTTCACCAAGTTTAAATTCTGAAGGTACGCTTATTAAACCTGTACTGCTTACCACTGCGATTGATTCGTCAAGTGAAGTAAAGGTTAAGTTTTCTCCTGCTGTCAAAGCACCGCTTTGATCTTCATTATGATATTTTACGTTAAATCCACTTCTGTAATTTCTCTCGAAGTCTGATGTATTTAATTGGATTGTTTCATCTCTACCCATTGTTGTAACTACATCATAGTTATTTACAACAAGTGTCTTTGTTTCAAAGTCACCGACTTGAGTAGCTGTATTATCCATTGCATGATAATTCAAGCGAGTACCGTTATGAAGCGTTAAATAATTACCGTCTTTAGTATTTGTATCGTCACCTGTCTGACCCTTTGAGTTTGAACCCCAAGCATATACATATCCATCTTCATGAATTACATACATATTTATTCTGCCGGCTGAAATGTTCCAAATATTACTGATATAAGCAGTATCTGAACCTGTTACACCCTTTACGACTTGTGTAGGAACAGTCTTATTCATATATGTCGGATCATTCCAATGGTCATGACTATATGAATCATGATGATGTAAATAGAATGTATCATATCTATACGAGCCATCACCGATTTGACCATATTCATTCCAACCCCATGTATATACACTTCCGTCAGAAGTCATAGCCATACTGTTATAATAATTAGCTGAAATTGCCGCTACATTTGTGATATTAGAAACCTTTACAGGTTTTGTAGCAGTTGTTGTTGTATTATTACCAAGTTGTCCCCAGTTATTATAACCCCATGAATACATTGTTCCGTCTGTTGTAGCAACAAGGACGTGACCTTCACCTGCCGCAACAGCTGTTATATTCTTTATGTATTTTTCTGTTGTTGATGACGCGCCTGCCAATACCTGAGTCGGAACAGGTCTTGTCATTGTATCGCCAATACCAAGTTGATAGCTTGTATTTAGACCCCATGTCCAAACTGTTCCGTCTGCCTTTAGAGCAACGCTGAATGATTTACCTGCGGCAATATCAATAACATCTTGGATATACCAATCGTCATTTGTTGCGGCACTTTCACCTCTGTATACCTTTTGAGCCGCATAAATTCCATCAGTTGTATCATTGTCATGGAACTTTTCATTTGTTGATGATGTATCGCCGTTACCAAGTTGTCCGTTTGAGTTGTTACCCCATGCGTATACATAACCGTCAGTTGAAAGTGCCAATACATGATTTTCACCGACTGCTATTCTTGCGATATTTGAAAGGTCTACAAGTACACCTGTAGATGTTTTTTCTTGAACTCTTACAGGTGTGCGGTTTACTTCGTCTTTATCAGAAGTACCGTTACCAATCATTCCGTTTTCGTTATTACCCCATGCGTATACATAACCGTCAGTTGTTACAGCATATGCTGTATTAATACCTGCCGCTACATACTTAGCTTTCACTCCTTCAGGAAGTGAAACTTGTACAGGATATGTTGTATTTTCTGTAAGTCCGTTGCCAAGTTGTCCCTTTTCGTTTGAACCCCATGTCCAAACTTCACCGTTATCCAACAATGCAACCGCAAACTCACTGCCACCGGCAACCATAGGTGTGGCTGTTCTTCCGGCTTGTGTTACTGTTACACTGATTTCAGATATTATACCTGAATCATGTGTAATTGTAATTATAGCTGTACCTGTGTGTGTACCGGCTGTAATTACACCGTTTACAACAGTTGCAACATTTTCATTGTTTGAATGATATGTAAATGTTCCGTCAAGCGGTTCATGTGTATCATCATTTTCAAGATTGAAACCGTACATATGATGATGTTTATATGAATCAATCTCGATTGTTGCACCTGTTTCTATCGTTGTTAGGTAATTTATCTTATTTCCTTCAGCGTCAAAGAATTCAATCAAATCTTCTGCGCGTTCACCTGTATAAGCAGGTGTGCTTACATCATAAGTTGATGATGTACCGTCAAATTTACCTAACTGCCATTCTGTGTTTCTGCTCCATGTGTATACATAACCGTCATCAAGTTCTGCAACAGTATTATTTGTACCTGCCGCTACGTTACTTACGAACTTGATATAGCTTTCATCATTATTAGTCTGACCCTTTAGTACCTTTTGAGGCAATGTCTGATTTGATGAATTATTAATACCAAGTTGTCTTTGACCGTTATAACCCCAACCGTACAAATAACCTTCTTCATTAATTGCAAATGATTGATTATTCTTTGCAGAAATTGCAGTTATATTCTTTAATCTGCCTGTTGTATTACCTGTGCTTTGATCTGCCTTTGAAATATCTCTTACTTGTAGAGGAAGATAATGTCTTTCGTTATTATCTGTTGTCCAGTCACCGTTCTGACCGTATGTGTTATCACCCCATGCCCAGACATAGCCTGTCTTTGTAAGAGCTAAAGCATGATTTGCACCGGCTGAAATCATTACTATATTAATTAAGTAATCACTGCCTGCCGGAGCTACATTTGTTTCTTCTTCCGGACTTTCGCCACGAAGAACTTGAATTGGAGTCGGTTTATTTACACGAGTACCGTCACCAAGTTGTCCCTTGCTATTGTCACCCCATGTATAAACTGTTCCGTCATTCTTCAATGCCATTGCAAATGCTTGACCGGCTGAAATTGAAACTATGTCATTCAAGTAATAATCATTATTATCAGGATCATATGCGTTTGTACCACTTCTGCCGGCTAAAACCTTAACTGCATATGCACTGTCAGTTGTAGTACCGTCACCAAGTTGTCCTGATTTATTGCTACCCCAAGCATATATACTACCGTCTTCAAGTAGTGCCATTGAGAAATCATCACCTGCGGCAATGTTCTTTACGCCTGTAAGTGTAGTTGTTTCGTCAATCATTACAGGTACAACTATACTTTCAGTAGTTCCTGTCGCACCGTTACCAAGTTGACCCTTACTATTATCGCCGACTGCATATACGACGCCGTTAGCAAGTATTAGCAAGTGATTATTTCCTGCCGCAATAGCAGTAGCTGCATTATTGCCACCAAATGTACTTGCACTGTCATCTCTTCCGTTTTGGAATTTAACCTGAATTGGATAGCCTCTTGTTATCTTAGTACCGTCACCAAGTTGTCCGTATGTATTATCGCCCCATGTCCAAACTGTTCCATCTGCCTTTAGAGCCGCATGGAAGTTTGTACCTGCTGTAAGCGATGATGCAACGATGCTTTCCATCTTATCGCCCTTAACAGTAACATTAATTGTTCCGACATATCCGTTTCTGCTGTTTCTAAATGTAATTACTGTTGTACCGAACGTGTTACCTGTCGGCATTACAGTTGCAGTATTTCCGTTTGCAGAAACTGTAGCGATATTTGGAATTGACGAGCTGTATTGAATGTTTGCAATATCTTCTGACGCAATCTTTTGCTTATCAGCTTTATTGAACAAATTGAAACCAACCATATACTGTTCATATATTTCAGACATATCAATTTCAATTTTACCAGTCTTGTCTATTACAACGCTTGACGGTAATGGTGATATTGTATCACCTGTTGAATTTTCATCAGTATATACTATTGCCTTTTGGAATGACAATGTATTTGAATTTGTATTACCTACTTGTACCGGTGTCTTTGCCAAATCGACAGTTACTGTACCAAGTTGACCTGAAGTATTATCACCCCATGCCCATACATAACCGTCATCTCTGATTATTACGGTATGGTTTGCACCCATTGCCGCACCGATTACGTTCTTTAGATATGGATCTTCGTCTTGATTGAATGTATCTCCCTTCCATACCTTTACAGGAGCAAATCTGTCTATCTTTGAATCAACGCCAAGTTGACCCTTTTCATCTCCGCCCCATGTATATACTTCATAATTATTTGTTATAACCAGTGTTTGGTTTCCACCTGCTGTTACTCCAAGGATATTTGACAAATATTCAGTTCCGTCTGTATCGACAGTTGAATCCTTGCCTACCGCCTCACCGGCAACAACAAGCATAGGTGTTACTGATTCTGTTACAGTCTTATCATCTATACCAAGTTGACCCTTTGAGTTGTAACCCCAAGCATATACTTTTGTAACAGTTGTTCCGTCTGCAAGTGTTTCTTCTGCTACAGCTACACTGTGTGCACTGCCTGCAGCAACATATTTTACATTTGACAAACCTTCTACAACTGCCGGAGTTGCGTCATAATCTGCACTTGCAGTTGTTGCTTGTAGTGCAGTATCTTCATCCGAGTCGTCGCCGTCGGCATCGGCATCACTTGAATCATCGTCCGATGTTCCGCCGCTACTTCCCGAACCGCCACCGGAAGATACCGTTCTACCAAGCTGTTTATGCAAGTTCGCACCCCATGTCCATACTTTTCCGTTTGTATCCACTGCAAGATTATGGCTATCGCCTGCGGCTATTGATCTAATATCTTTAAGCGCACTAATCTTAGTAAATGATGCAGTAGAAGGAGCTATAACATCATTGCCAAGTTGACCTTGTGAGTTATCAACACCGTAAGAGAATACATCGCCGTGAGTTGTAAGTACAAGTACATAATTTGAACCTGATACTATATCTTCGATTTCATCGCCGATTGTATTTTCTACTTCTACCGGTGACGTCATATCTGATCCGCCGGAAATTGATACACCCCATGTATATATCTTACCGTTTTTATCTACGGCAAATACATAGTCGTCACCTGCTGCCAATCTTACTATATCTTTAATCGGATTTCCGTCTTCATCAAGGACTTGTACAGGATATTTCTTGCTCAATAATGTACCGTCACCAAGTTGACCGTGAGAATTGTCACCCCATGTCCACAAAGTTCCGTTTTCTTTTAAAGCAATAGAGAAGTTCTTGCCTACTGCTACTTTTGAACCTGAAGGCCATACTGTGTCACCCTTAACAGTTACAGTTACGAATGCTTTATATCCGTTAGCCTTATTTTCAATAGTTACGATTGTAGGTCCTGCCTTTGTCGGTGATGTTGTATGAAGTTCATCACTTCCGCTTGCAAAGTTGCCGATTGAAGTATCTGAAGATGTAAATTCAATCTGACTCTTATCGTCAATAGGTGTAAGAATATCGTCTTCATACAAGTTAAAGCCGACCATTCTCTTATTCATAATTTGATCTCTGTTGAAATCAATATATTGATCTTCTGTAATTTCAAGATAATCAGGTGTTACATATGATTCATCAACACTGTTATCTGAATTTTCTTTGATTTCAACATTTTGAAGTTCAAGAGTATCTACTTCTTCCTTGCTTACATGAACAGGAATATATGATTTAATTGTTGTGTTATCACCAAGTTGACCGTAACCGTTTGCACCTGTTGTATAAACGCTACCGTCTTGTTTCATAATTGTCAAGTGCTGTGAACCGTAATCTGCAACAAATGCGTCGTCAAATAATAGCAAATCACCAACATCTGATCTTACTGAATCATGAACTCTTGTAGGAGTAGATTTATTTATAACACTGTCTATACCCAACTGACCACTGCCGTTATTACCGACTGTATAAATCAAATTGTCATTTACATCTGTTCCGCCGATAAACGCACTACTGTTACCACCGGCTGAAATGTTATAAATACTATTGCCATCTACGTCAACATACTTAGGTGATGTAACATCGCCGCTGTCTATACCAAGCTGACCGTTACTGTTATCACCTGTTGCATATGTGTTATAATCTTTTGAACGGATTAGAGTATGAGCCTTACCGGCTGATACTTGAACAGCATCATACATAAATTCATCATCATATGCCGATACCATATCTCTGTCACCGCGTTGTACTTTTATAGGTGCATACGCATATGCTTTACCATCGTAATTGCTAAATCTCTTTGATGTATTCGGTTCAATACCAAGTTGACCTTCTGAATCGTCACCCCAAGCATATACACTGCCGTTATCAGCTATTGCTACTGCGTGATTATCACCGGCATCAATAGATACGATATTGCTCAAACGATTTGTAGATTGTGTATTTCTTGTAGAATTTGTTCTGTCTGCATTTAGAACAAACGGATCATCACTTGCCATAGCACCTGCTACAACATATGAAGGTACACCCATATTATCTGTAACAGATCTGTAGTTTAGACCAAGTTTGCTGTTTGTATTTGTACCCCATGCAAGAACATGACCATTCTTATCAAGTGCAAGAGCATAGTCTTTACCCGCACTAATCTCTAAGATACCTGACAAGTATTCTTCTACAACCGGTTCAGGATCAGTTGTTTCGTCTCCTGTTGAACTTGCCTGTGTTGCTACAGTTTCTGATGTATAAGTATCCGCTACACCTCGTACAACACGCTGAGGATAATATGCATTATGGCTTGATGTATTATTATCACCAAGTTTACCGTTGCTACCGTTACCCCATGTGTATACTGCACCGTCAGCTGACAATGCCATTGCAAAATTATCACCGGCTACAATAGAAATAATATTACTTAATGTTCCTAAGCCGTTTGTATCTGCAACTTGTAGCGGTTCTGCCCAAGATGAAATTCTGCTCATAGAATTTGAAGCAGTTGAAAGTTTTTCAACTTTACCGTCTGCGTCAAGAGTTGTGTAACCTATACCCAACTGTCCTGATGAGTTATTACCCCAAGTCCATACACTACCGTCTGACTTAAGTGCAACTGTAAAGTCTAATCCTGATGCAATCATAGGAACTGCAATCTTTGTATATCTGTCACTTACATTATAGACGTCTGCAACAATAAGACCTCTGTAACCTGTATTATTATCTGTTACAGTGATTACTACTTTACCATAATTTCCGTTACCTACCGGTGTTATTGTTCCGTTTGAATCAACCGTTGCAATTCTCGGATCTGATGATTCAAATGAATAATCTCCGCTTGCATCTCTAAAGTCGCTGTCATCGTGCAAGTTAAAGCCTGCAACATATTTTAGGTTGATATTGTCTATTGTATATGTTGAATTTTCAGGTATTCTGATATGTCCGCCTTCAATGTTATCAAAATTAAGTGCATAATAATCTACCGGTCCTACCAAATGAGCACCTGTATAATCATAATTTACAAAGTCACCTAACGAACCTGATGAATTAGTACCAAATGCCCATACTGTACCGTCTGACTTGATAGCAGTTGTTACAGTGTTTCCAAGTGATACTGCTGTTATGTTACTTAGATAATCACCAGTTTCGTGTATATTATGACCTTTTACTACACGAGTAGCCGATGATTTAGTTGTAGCCGAGTCGTCACCAAGTTGCTTTGATGCGTTATTACCCCACATATATAGGTTTGAGCCTCTTGTTACTGTAGCTGACTGGTTATATCCGGCTGAAACATTCACGGCATTTTCCAAATAATTACCGTCTGAGTCTACTACTCTTACGTAACCATCTGATGAATCTGACGCACCGTTTCCAAGCTGACCGCTTGTTCCAAGACCTGTGCTGTATACAAGTCCGTTATTAACGAGCAATACAGAGTGTTCACTACCCATATCTGCTTCTGCTACATTTTGCATATATGTATTTGTAATTCCGCCATCAAGTGTAATATCATCATCACTTCTGTTTATAACTTGTGAAGGAACTGTCTTGTGATATGCGCTGTTTACCTTTGAATCTGATATATTATCTTTTTCACCCTTATTTGCAGTTAAATTCTCACCATATCCAAGTTGACCGTTATCTGCTTTACCGAATGTAAATACAGTACCGTCACCACGAACAAGTATTGAACTGTCACCACCGGCTGAAATTGATACGATAGAATGAATTTGTGTTGCTCTACCGTTATTCAAATCCATAACAATTACAGGAGTTTCATATTTTGCTACATCTCCGGTATAGTTATAAACACTGTGAGTACCTGATGTTCCATGACCGATCTGACCATAGTTATTCAATCCCCAAGCGTATACTCTGCCGTCTGATGTCAATGCCAAAGAATGTTCTTTTCCGGCTGCGATTGCAATAATGTTAGTGCTGTCATCTGTATCACCTACTATTGATACTTCTGCCGCAACATTTGTTGAGCCACTTCTTCCAAGCTGACCACTACCGTTTGAACCCCATGTCCATACTCTTCCGTTTGCATCAAGTGCCAAAGCATGAGTGTTACCTGCTGCAATACTTACTATATTATCAAGATATATTCTTTCGCCTGTTGAGCTGACGCTCGTTACTACTTGTACCGGATAGTATGACGCACTTGACGTACCGTCACCAAGATTACCTGAACCCCATGTCCATACTGTTCCGTTATCCATAAGTGCAACTGTAAAGCTGCCGCCTGATTTTGTCATAGGGATTGCAACTTTATCATCGCCCGACTTAATTACCTTAACAATAAGTTGACCTTTGTATAAAATAGGTTCGTCAAGAAGTCCTGTGTAAACTCCGTCGTTTACAGGACTGATTTCTTTTTCAAAACTAATTGTTGTCTGACCGTATATTCCGTTTGTATTTGCACTTACAACACCGTTTGAGTTAACAGTTGCCACATCGCTGTTAGATGTGTTGTATGTCACTCCGTCATTTGCATTTATAACATCACTGTATGCGTAATGCGCAAATTCAAATCCAGGAATATGTTCATATTTAATTCTTCCTAAATCAAGTGTTTCACCTTCAGTAATTGTTGCAACCAATGGAATACTGTCACCGTCATTGTCAGCTACTGTTAATATATCAGCCGCTCTGTCACCTGACTGTACAGGTATCAAACTGTTAACTCTGTAGTTATTACCAAACTGACCATTTCTGTTTGAACCCCAAGCCCAGATTGTTCCGTTGTGCAACATAGCCGCACTGAAATAAGCACCATTCGTTATTTGAATCGCGTCTTCAATATAATCATTATCAGAGTATACATTTTCTCCCTTTAGCACCTCTGACGGTGTACTTGTACTATCTGTTGTATTGTTACCAAGTTGACCGAATGTGTTATTTCCCCAAGCATATGTACTATGCTTGTATGTATCAGGATCAAGTGAAAGTGTCATTACAGTATTTCCACCGGCTGATACAGCTGTTACGTTTTCAAGAGTTGTTTCTCTTGTTGGTGCAGATACACTGTTTACAGTTGCATTATCTGATACTACCTTACCCCAAACATATACATAACCTTGATTATTGTATTGTTTTGTATCCTTTGTTGTATCATCAACTGTGATATTTCTTGCAAGTGCTATAACTGTAGTTTCATCAAGATTTATTTGTGTTCCTATAGCTCTTTTGTTTCTTTCTTTATTATTCGCACCTACTTGTATATCTACGATATTCTTTAAATACTTGTCTGCAGAATATCCGTCACCCTTATAAACTTGAAGTGGGTAACCTCTGCGTGTATCGTTGTTTACATTTGTTTCATTGGCAAGAACACCGTACATATTGCTGCCCCATGCCCAGACTGTTCCGTCTGCTTTAATAACGTATACACTGTCACCGGCAGTTCTTACAGATACTGCATTATGTAAATATCCCCCTGCATAAGGACCTACTACTTGTACTGCGTTTTCTGTACCATACTCTGCCCATAGATACCATGGATAATCAAGAGATGTCCAGTTGTATGCCTGTTCTCTATGTGTAGTCGACGGCACATATTCATCATATTCCCAGTGTCCAGGAATAGTGAAATCTACATATCTATCTGTCGCTATTGTTTGAGTTACAGAATACATTGAGTCGTACTTATTAATACCAAGTTTACCCGATGTACCGTTGTGTCCCCATGCCCAAACTGTTCCGTCTGCCTTAACTGCATATGAAACATCATCGCCGGCAGCTATTGATATTACATCTGTAAGATTTTGAGTATTATTGCTGTCAAGCTTAACAAGTTTAGGAGTTACAATACCATATCTTCTTTCCTGGTTTGCAGTACCGACAACAGTTTCATAACTACTCTTATGATAACCTGTTCTTGTTACGATATTATTCTGGTAATAATCTCCCCAAACGATATTATTAACTTCTGTATAACCCCAAATGTATACTTCACCGTTTTCTGTAAGTGCCAACGAGTGACGTTTACCTGCGGCTATTGATTTAATCTTAACATCGCTTGGAATGTTTACTTTTACAGGATATAAGAAATCATTTCTCTTTTCGTCACCGTCAGCCGGATAACTGTTATGTGTATCATTACTTCTTATACCATTTCCAAGTTGACCATATGTATTATTACCCCATGCCCAAACTGTTCCGTCACTCATAAGTGCAAGAGTATGGTGATCGCCTGAAACAATCATCGGAGTTACTTCTGTGTTAACCTCTTTTACCGCCACTTCAAGCACACCTACAAAGTTTGTAGATGTATTATATAATGTAATAAATGTATTTGTATATCTATGTTCGCTGTTCGGACGAATTGTTATTATATTATTATTGTCCTCAGCTGAAACTATAGATGTATCTATTGACGTTGCTGTTATTCTATCAAGAACTGTCTGTTCATCAACGTCAGTATTATATGCTTGAACAGCTGTACTATGTCTGTCGTTGTTGTTATAAATCAAGTTAAAGCCTACCATATGATAGTCATATATATCAGACTTATTTATTTCAAGATATTGATTCTTTGATAGAGTAATCTTTTGTGGTAATGGGTTGTAATTAGCGGCATTGACATCATCATTATAAACTTCTGTTGCTACACCGTCTGTATACAATGTTGCTACACCGATAGCTTCACGTCTGTCTTCACGAAGACCTGTCTGTACAGGTTCAGTTCTTTCAACTGATGAAAAATCACCTACATTATATGTAGAGTTTTTACCCCATGAATATACACTACCATCGTATCTGACTACAGATGTACCCATATCACCGATTGTTGCGGAAGTAATCCAACCGATTCTGTCTGTTGCATCATCGCTATAGAAACTTTCGCCTCGTTTTGTATACTTAGCAGTAAGTGAATTTGCTGTTGAACCTACACCTGTTGTATTATTTGCACCACTGCCCCATGAATACAAGTAACCATCTCTGCCAACTGCCATTGATGAATTTACTCCGGCATTAACATTAACTATTCCGTCAAGATTTTGCATATTCTCGCCGTCATAGCTGATTAAAACTCTCTTCGGAGAATTTGCATTATAATTGTTGGCATTATCTATTGAATCATTTGTAGTTATTGTATTATTACCAAGTTGACCGTTTGCATTTCTACCCCAAGCATATACACTGCTGTCATCTGACAATGCAATATTGTGATATGCTCCTGCAGAAATCTTAACGATATTTCTCAAATATGCAGTGCTACTTGCACTTTCGCCATTTACAGCTTGTGTAGGTGCAAGAGCCTCTGTAAAGAATCCCTTACCGATTTGACCATAGCTACCGCTACCCCAACTGAATACATTACCATCTCTTCTCAATGCTGAAATGAATGTATCGCCGATTGTAATATCAATAAAGTCATTAAGCGCACCGTCTGCGTTATCTCCGGCACTTGCTCCCTTTACTGTGAATGAAGCATATTGACTGTATTTTGAATTTTTAGCCTCGATACCTCTCTGACCGTATGTGTTATCACCCCATACATATACAACACCGTCTTGTGCCAAAGCTGCTGAGTTTCTTGCACCGGCTGCAACTCTTTCTACACCTGAAAGTATTTCTGTTGAACTTGTTTTTACAAGTGTTGGTGTGTATGCAGTAGATGTACCGCCTATACCAAGCTTACCGTTTGCATTGTTACCCAAAGCCCAAACTTGACCGTCTGTATCAACTGCAAGCATATGAGTCGGACCTGCCGCAATGTGTTTAATATTTTCAAGATATGTTGTTGAGTCTTTGCCTACATTCTTAACTACTCTTACAGGTGATGTTCTGTTTACCGTTGATGATGTACTTCCATCATACGTATTACCCCATGTCCAAACAGTACCGTCTGCCTTTAGTGCATATACGCCACTGTTTGTTGCGGCAACAACCGGAACTGTTATTCCGTCATTTGGTTTTACCAATACAGTAAACATACCATAGTAACCTGTTACATCATTTCTTGCACTGATAACTGCCTCACCGTAACGTCTTGCATGATTTGCAGTTACTCTTACAACATTAGACGCAACATCTTTTTCAACCTTAGCTATATCTTCATTTGATGTGCTGAATGTAAGGTTGTCAAAATCTGTTGTAGGATGTGGATTAACGTCACTCAATAAGTTAAATCCAAGGTATTCTTTATCAATCATACCGTTATCACCTTGAAGAGTAACTTCAAGTGTGCCGTCATTATTGATATAAATGTAGTTTGGAATATTATCATATTCAACTACATCTGTACCTTCTGTTTTAACGCCATGTTGGAATGCAAATATTTTTGCTGGGCTTTCACCCATAAATATTGGGTGAACAATATTATTAGAGAATTGTCCTACTCCATAATATCCCCAACCGTATACACTACCATCATAACGCAATGCCATTGCATCTCTTTCACCGGCATATACTCTTGTAATATTTGTAAGTTCAGTTGTTCCGTCCAACGTAGCTGTTTCACCTGCAACTACACGAGTAGCAACTGAATAGTATCCGCCTGTAGTTTCATTACCAAGCTGACCGTTTGCATTTGTACCCCATGTGTATACATCACCGTTACCGTTGACAGCATAGCTGTGACTTCCTGCCGCTGATACGTAAACTACGTTATCTAAGTTTCCATTAGCAGATACAACTTGTACCGGAGAAAATTCCTTAACAGATGTTGCACCGTTACCAAGTTGACCGTTTCTGTTTGCTCCCCATGAATATACTTCGCCATCTCTTGTCGTAATTACAGCATGATCTGTTGCCATATCAACATAAAGTGCATCTCTGAAATATGTTACATAAGGATTCTTTGCACCACTTAATAATTGCATTGGCATTGACGCATTATCTGATAAACCGTCACCAAGTTGACCGTTATCATTATTACCCCAAGCATATGCGTATCCGTCGTTTCTTACAGCGATAGATGAGTTACCGCCGGCTGAAATCTCTGAAATTGAATTCAAGTAGCCTATACCTTCAAGACCTACTACCTTTGTAGGTTCTGTTATATAAAGATTTTCCTGTGAAGGAATGTATGTATAGTATGTTTCTGCATCATACTCTTTATGCCATTCAGAGTCGCCTTCTACAACTCCTTCATCATTTGTATATCCGTTTGTTGTAAAACCAAGTTGAATTTGTTCAAACTTAACATCTGTATTTGTACCGATTTGTCCCTTATTATTTAGACCCCATGCCCATACATTGCCGTTCTTGTCCAATGCAAGAGTATGTCCGCCACTTGTATTATCATTTAACAAATCAAGCTTTTCAGCATCTTTGTTAAGACCTGATTCTACACCTGTTGCAGCTGAAATTGCTACTATATCTTTAAGGTTAATCTTCTGCGGTGACAATACATTGTTATTGTCTTGAACTCTCTTATATTTTATATGTTTATGATCTCTGTAACGCTGTGAGTCAAGCGGTGTATCTGCCGGCCAACAACAATTACCCCATACATCTTCAGTTGAAATAATTTCTTCATGATATTCATTCCAATTACCGTCACCCAACTGACCGTATTCATTCCAACCCCATGTATATACTTCACCTGTTGTTGAAAGTGCAACTGAGAATTTATTTCCGGCTGCAACTGCCATAAACTTAACTTCACTGCCGTCACTATTATGAGGGAATGAAACTTTTGCCGGGTATTCTGTGTCGTTTGTATCGCCGTTACCAAGCTGACCTTTATCGTTTTTACCCCATGCCCAAACTGTACCGTCTGATTTTAGAGTAAGAATGTGGTCTGTACCGGCTGATACCATAGGTATAACTAATTTTTCTGTTTGCTTTACGCCAAGTTTGAATATACCTGAATATTCTGAGAATGACTTTTGTTCAACAAGCATCGAAACTTCACCGTAACGATTATTTTCGTTCGGTATAATACGCCATCCGTCAGTTTCTTCTACAACTGTTGCAATTCCCGAATCCATTGTTCTGAAATCGTAATTTGTTGCAGGCATAGGTGTAAGTACACCTTCATCGTCAAGGATAAGGTTAAATCCACCTTCAAATTTTTCATTTACTGATGTTATTTTTAATGTTTTGTCATAGTCAAGGAATGTATAAAGTGTATCTTCTGTAACTTGAGCATATTCGTTACCTTCACTGTCAAGGATAGTACCTTCAGTAACAGAAAGTGTCTTTACAAGTTTTTCACCTGTTTGTACTGCCGCATTATGCTGAGCATTTGTAAAGTCACCAAGTTGACCTTCTTCATTACGTCCCCATGACCATACACTACCGTCTTTCTTCAATAGTGTAACATGTGCATTACCTGCTGAAACAGTTAACGCGTCACGGAAATATAAATCATCTGTACTTGTTGAATCACCTGATGCAATTTGCTGTGGTACAAGATAGCTTGTTTGTTTGTCTGCGCCTGAAACCAACGCACCCAAACCAACTTGACCTTCTGCGTCAAGTCCCCATGCGTATACTGTACCTGATTTTGTTACAACAACAGTATGTTCGCCACCGGCTGAAATTTCAATAGCAAGTTGATCACTGCCGTCCATCCATTGATTTCTTACACGAACCGGTGTTGTTGAATTATTTGTTGTTCCGTTTCCAAGTTGACCGTTAGTATTTTTACCCCATGTATAAACTTCATTTCTGTTGTTTATAACAGCTGAGTGTTCACTACCGGCTGAAATCTTGATTACATTTTCCAAATACCATGTGTCAGTATCTGATTCACCTTTCCATACTTGTGCAGGAGTATAAACATCTGATGATATAACTGTGCCAAGTTTACCGTTTGATACTTCGCCCCATGCAAAGACTGTACCGTCATTTCTTAATGCAAGAGAATATGCGTTTCCTGCCTCGATTGCAATAATGTTGCTCAAATATTCACGATCAGATGCACTGTCACCCTTTAAAACTCTTGTCGGATAAATAACATCTTCACCGGCATAGCCGATACCAAGCTGACCGTGTTCGTTACCGCCCCATGCGTATACATAGCCGTCTTTTGTAAGTGCAAGAGAGTGTGTATCACCGGCAGCTACTGATATTACGTCTGAAAGAATTGATTCGTACTCATCCTCATATACATAATATGCTTTACTTCTGTTTTCTTTGTTCATACTGCCAAGCTGACCATGTTCGTTACCGCCCCATGACATAACTTCCATTGATTCAGTAACCATTAATACATGTGTGTCGCTTGCTGAAATGTCACGGATACCAAGCATTGTTGAATCTCCGCCAAATTGAACGGCTACAGGAGAAGCTTTGCTCTTATCAGTCCCGTCGCCAAGTTGGTTTTGAGTATTTTCGCCCCATGCGTATACTTTACCTGAAACTTGAAGTGCAACAGAAAAATTCTTGCCGGCATAAACCTTTGGTGCGGCAATTCTTCCGTCTACATATACATCAATTATACCTGTCCATACAGTTTTACCGGCTGTATTTACGGCACGAACTGTTGTAGAACCGTATTGTCCCGACGGAACCAACTCTGTTCCGTTAACTTGTATTATATTTTCATTATCAGAAACAAAAGTAACTTCACTTGATGCGTCATGTTCTCTCTGAACTTCCACATATTCTGTCAAGCTAAATCCCGGATGAACTGTTCTTATAGCTCTTGTCGGATTAACTACATATTTTTCTTTTTGTGAAATAGTAATTTTTGACGGAGCAAGGAAGAATTCACTTCTTCCGTCATAATCTTCCCTTACATCGCCTTGTTCTGTTATAATTTGACCTATTTCAAACTTATAATTTTTGGCAGCTTTTTCACCTGTGTATACCGGATAATTGAATGATGAAAAACCTGAATTACCGATTTCACCATAATCACCGATACCCCATGCAGCGATATTACCACTATTGCTCATAGCAACACTAAAGTTTTTACCTGTGGCTATCAAACTAATATCGCCAAGTGATGCTAAACCTGTTACTGTTCCGGTTTCGCCTGCTACTACGCCATTAGCTCTGTCGTATACTGTAAATGCACCGTTATCATCTATAACTTTACCCCATATTGCTACGTTACCGTCATAGTCGATACTTAGCATATGTTCAAAACCTACAGAAATTGCCATTACATTTGTAAGTTCATAGTTAGGGTCATATTGATATGTTGTATATACTTTGCGTGGTGTACTTGCATAATCTGCTGATAGTGTATAATCACCTAATTGTTGTGAAGTATTATCACCCCAAGCATATACTCTTGAATTTCTGTCAATTACGGCAGTGTTGTTAGCCTTGGCAGAAATTTGAGAAATGTTTTCAAGATAGTAACCGTTACCGTAACTGTCACCCTTGAATACTTGAATCGGATATTCTCTGTCTTCAGTTGTCATATCACCAAGTTGACCACGGTCATTTCTACCCCATGCCCAAACACTACCGTCACGTTTTAACGCAACTGTATGATATGAACCTGCTTTTACTGAAATAATATCTGTTAAATATCCACCGCCGTTAAAACCTTTTACTTGGTTAGGAATATATGAACCATTTTCACCTGTACCAAGTTGTCCATATGTATTATCGCCCCATGTGTAAACAGTGTCATTATTTAAAACAATTACAGTATGGTTCTTACCTGCAGCGATGTCTGTGATTTCTGTAAAATCAACGCCATCAGTCAAATCGACTTCTACAGGTAGAGATCTTGAATCCTCAATAGCTGTACCGTCTTCTGTTATTTCGTTATTTATTTCCACACCAAGCTGACCTGAAGTATTATCACCCCAAGCATACAATAAACCATCATTTCTTAGTGAAAGCACAAATCTTTCACCGGCTGCTATTCTCTTTATGTCTGAAATATAATCACGAACACCTGTTTCTTCGTCTATCGACAATGTTACTTGAACCGGATACGCTCTATTTATATATGTACCATCACCAAGTTGACCGTAATTATTTATACCCCAAGTCCATACACTACCGTCACCTTTTAGTGCAACTGTAAAGTCCTCACCTGTTGCAACCATCGGGGCGTAAAGTTGACCTTCCGGTCTTAGTGTTAGCATTACATTCTTTGTATAATCACCTACTTTAATTGTTAGTATTGTTGTTCCGAATTTATGGTTTTGGTTCGGAGTTATAACAACATATGTAGTTCCATCTGCTGCTGTTTCAACATCCAAAGTAAATAGTTTTGGATTTAGCAATGAGAAATTGCTCTTATCAACACCGGTAAGTTTAATAAGGTTTAGTCCTTGCGCGTCGAACAAGTTAAAGTTACCGTATATATTTGAATAGATTTCATTTACATTTATCTTTAAAACGTCATAACTGCTACTATTCCTATAAATCATACTTAATTCTGACGGAAGTACATTTTTATAAGTTGTAGTATCAACAGTACCGTCATATTTTTCAAGAATTGTTTCTTTAACAACAAGACTGTTAGATTCCTTTTCACCTACTTGTGTAGGATATACTTTATTTCCCTTTGAATAATCACCGATATGTCCGTTGTTATTTGAACCCCAAGCGTACACTTTACCGCTTGACTTGACAGCCATTGAAAAATCTTTACCGGCACCAAGAAGGTACACTTCACCAAATTGTTCGTGTGCCAAAGTTTCTCCGTTTTTGACTTCAACAGGAATCGGAGATGATGTTGTTGTTATATTACCTACACCAAGTTGTCCGTTACTGTTTGAGCCCCAAGCATACACTTCATCATCTTTTGTAAGTGCAAGCATATGTTCATTACCTACAGCAACACTGCGTACATCGTCCAAATCAACCTTTACAGGTGAATTTACAAAATTGTCTTCTTTTGATGCACCAAGTTGTCCACTATTATTTGAACCCCAAGTATATACTACATTTGCAAGTTCATTTGAAACAGCTCCGCTTTCATCACTTGTTGTCTTATTTTCTTGTATAATTGCAGCCGCACTGTTACCGCCAATAGCAACGTCAACTGCATTATGAATAAATGTATCATTTTCGGATACATATTCACCGTTCCATACCTGTACGGGTACATTTTTCTGAGTTCCGTCTGACACATTACCAAGCTGACCAACAGTGTTGTCACCCCATACAAATATGTCGCCGTTTCTCTTCAATACTGCCGCAAAATTATCACTGGCAGTAACTTTGATAACATCTTCAAGTACAGCTGAACTACTTGCACTTGCACCCTTAACAACTGATTTTGGTACATTTGAATTTGAAGTAGCACCGTTACCTAATTGACCTCTGCTACTTGTACCCCAAGAATATACGCTACCCGAAGTTGTCAATGCAAATGCAAAATCTTTTCCGGCAGCCACATTTATAAATTTAACATCTTGTGAATTTGCCTGTACACTAAGCATTTGAGGGGTTGCCGAATAAGCCTCGCCGATGTCGCCTCTGCCAAGCTGTCCATTTTCGTTATTACCCCATGTCCATATATTTCCGTCTACATCAAGTGCAACTACAAAGTCATCACCTGCCGCAATAGTTGTCATTTGAGGAATACCAACTAAAGCTTGTGGAATTGGTCTGTATGTTGTTGCAGTATCTATACCAAGTTGACCGATTGAATTTTTACCCCAAGTATATACAAGTCCGCTTGCAGAAAGTGCAACGGCAAAGTCTACACCTGAGTCAACTTTAGGAAGTGCAATACTTTCTGTTACGTTTACAATTATTGAACCGATATAATTTGTATCAGTATTTCTTAATATAATTGTAGCTTTACCTATTTTATTAGTTGCTGATACAACTCCCAATTGATTAATTAATGCAACTGTATCATCAGAAGTTGCAAATTCAATCTTTGTAGAATCAGCTGTCTTTGATTCTGTAACGCTCTTTAGCATATTGAAACCGCTTAGGTATTTTTCAATCGTTTCTGCGGCGTCAATTTCCAAAGAACCATTGTTTTCTATTGTAATTTCTACCGGCACGTCATTTCCGGTGTACTCTTTAGCAACTGAACCGTCTGCTTTCTTCGCAGTAATTTTTTGCATCATAAGCACACGTGCTTCTCTGTCACCGGTTAAAACAGGAGTACGTCTTGTTTCATTTGAAATATCACCGATTTGTCCGCTTTCATTCAAACCCCACGAATATACATATCCATCGTCCTTGATTACAACAGTATGTGAACCGCCTGTACTTAAACCGATTACGTTAATCAAATAATCGTCTGTACTATCAACAGTTATACCTTTATTTACACGAGTCGGTGTCGCATTTCTTGATATATCGTTATTAGCATCTTTGATACCAAGTTGACCGTATTCATTATCACCCCATGTCAAAACGGCAGTGTCTTCACTTCCGTCAAGAGTTGTCATAATTGCAGAATGTTGTCCGCCGGCAGCTATAGTTTTGATTTTTCCCGAAATTGTTATTTTTTCAGGAACAGGAACTATATCCTTTGTGCTTGAAGCAAGTTGTCTGCGATCATTTGCACCCCACGCATATAATGAGTTGTCAAATGCAAGTGCAAGAACATGATTTGCACCCAATGAAATATCTGTTATATTTTCAAGAGGATTACTATTGTTTGTTATAACTTTGATCGGTTGATTTCTTAATCCATTTACATTAATACCAAGTTGACCATTATCATTATTACCCCATGTAACAACCATACCGTTCGACTTTAATGCCGAGCTGAATTCTTTTCCGGCTGAAATTCTTATAATATTTGACAAATATATGTCACTGCTTGCACTACGACCGCCTAAAACTTTTGTAGCTTTTGTTTTATACTTAGCAAGAGATGTAGTTGAATCATATCCATTGCTACCCACGCCAAGTTGACCGTTACCGTTACTACCAAATGAGTAAACATAACCGTCTTCTGTCAAAACTAATGTATGATTGCCACCTGCCGCGATTGCAGAAATTTTTCCGATTTCTTTTCCGTCTTCTGACACGATTGTAACAGGTACACCACTATCCTTAGTTGTGTAATCTGTTTCTGCCGGTGCTGCCGGTGGACCTTGTTCAATTTGCAATATTGGCAATTTGTCATTTTCATCATACTTATTTGTAAATGACCATACACCACTGCCATCTTCAAAATTCCAACCTGTATATATTGAAGAATCTGTCAAATCAGCATTTGCTAAAGATGCGGCAGCATCATTACCAACGCCTACTACTGTTCCATTATTTGTATATGTGTAAGCAATACCATATTCCACACCTGCCTGAGCATCTGCCGATGACTCTGCCATATTAGACGCAGAAATACCTGCAACACCTGATATGTCAGATGTTCCGCTTACACTTCCTGAATTATAAGCACGGAAAATATTGCCAATGTTTACGGCTGTAATACCACCGGCATATTTTATGCTTACACTTGTTTCACTGTTTACAACTCTAACATCAGCTCTGTTATATACATTTGAAATCGTGCCGTGTTCACCATTATAAGCAACTAAACCACCACTCAAGTTATATGAAGATATTTGACCTAAAACTATACCCGAATTTGAAACAGTTCCGTCATTAAATCCAACAAGACCTGCTGAAATTGAATATGCCGGCACTGACATGTCATTATCTTCCACCTCTAAAGTGGTATTGCTTACTGAAATACTATTAAGAATTACATTTTGAATTGTACCGTTATTTACAGCAAACATTGCTGATACTGATGTTTTATTATCACCAATATTTGTTCCTGTAGCTGATGAAGATACATTTAGATTGTTTATTCTATATCCGTTACCATCGAAAATACCTGTAAATGGTTTGTCAGCGTCACCTATAGGAGCGAAAGCGCTTGATAGTGTTATATCTTTACCAAGAATAAATTTTCCATCAAGAACTTCGCGTACTTTTTCTAACCCTTCTGCCGCATAAATTGTATAGTAACCTGTATTTTCATCAAATTCAACAGCATCATGAACTTCTTCTTCGTCACCTTCGATTGCTGATTCGATACCGCTTGTACCATTACCAAGTTGACCATACATATTGCCGCCCCATGTATACACTTCACCATTTACACTAAGTGCAACTGCGTGAGTATCTCCGGCAGCTACTGCAACAATATTTTTAAGTACACTGTCGCTTGTTCCGCTTACACCTACTACCTGAACAGGTGAATATTGGCTTGTTCCGTCGCCTTTTGTACCATTACCAAGTTGACCGTTCTTATTTTCACCCCATGTCCAAACAGTACCGTCTGATTTTAATGCAACTGAGAAGTTTTCTCCGGCAGAAACCATTGGTTCTGTATAGAAAGCATCTTCTGAAAGGTCATTTACATGTACAACAAACATTCCTACTACACCTGTAGAAGAAACCGCTTTAATTACAGCAATCCCCTTGGAAACTGCTGTAATTGTAGTTCCGTTTACAGAAACTACACTATCATCTGATGATGAATATGTTATTGATGTTGCTTTCTTAACTTCATCGTCATTGACAATAAGATTAAAGCCTCTAAGTGAAATAATGTTTCCGCCATTAGCTTTAATTGTCTGGTTTTTATTTACAGTTACAGTGTTTGGATTTACTATATCTTTAGTGCCACCATCAGAAGTCGGAACTGTTACAGATAATTGAAGAACATCTTCTGCGCCCGATCCAACCAAAACAGGTACACTGCTATCTTCACGAGATAAGTCACCCAACTGACCGTCACTATTATATCCGAACGCCCAAACATAACCATCTTTTTTCATTACAAATCCACTTTGTGAACCTGCGGCTATTGCCTGACCATTCTCTGAGAAATTGTTATTTGATACGGCAACATTTTTACTTCCGCCTACGCTACCCATACCAAATTGTCCGTGACGATTATCACCAAAATTATAAACATTGCCTTCTGCATCTATAATTATTGTATTATTACCACCGGCAGCAATTCCTGTTACAGTTGTAATAATATCCTTTTTCTCGTCAACAACGTTGTCTGTTACATCACTTGATGCTAAAGGAGTAACGTCTGACAAAAATTTACTTGTGCTGTTACGTCCAAGTTGACCGTATTCATTTGAACCAACTGTATAAACTTTGCCACCTGTACCGTCAACAGAATATTCCAATAGTACAGAATGGTTTTTACCGGCAGCTATTGCTCCGATATTTGTTATGATTGTACCATCGGCTGACAATTCAGTCGGAACAAGTTGATTCCAAGCCTCATCAGAAGGTTCGCTTGAAACTTCACCATCGCCAACTATAATGTCACTACCCATTTGACCATAATTGTTTGCACCCCATGTCAAAACAACACGATCCATATCAGGTACTTCTGTATTTGCTCCAAGTAAAGCCAATGAATGATTTTCACCGGCAGCTACTGCTACTGCACTGTCTATATATGCACTTGAGCCATCTTCTGCCGACGCACCCTGGATAACTCTTACAGGTGTTAATTCCTTAGACGTACTTGTAATATCATTTTCATCTCTTGTATTACCAAGCTGAGCATGATTGTTAGCACCCCAAGCATAAACCGCACCTGTTGACAAAGCTACCAATGAGTGCTTACCGCCGGCAGCTATATCATTTGCAAGAGTTATAAAACCGTTAACACTACTATGTTCACCACCAAAAACCTTAACAGGTACATTTTGGTTTGTTGTACTGTTATTACCAAGTTGACCGTTATCGTTCAAGCCCCAAGCCAAAACTGCACCATCACTTGTCATAGCAAGTGCATGATATTTTCCTGCTGCAATCTTAAATACACCACTAAGTTTTTTAGTTGCGTCTACTGCCAAAACCGGAATAGGTCCTTGTGAACTTTCAAAGTTACCGTTACCAAGTTGACCATATGTATTATCACCCCAAGCCCAAACACTACCATCTGATTTCAATGCAATTGTGAAATTTTCACCTGACGCAATCATAGGAGTTGTAAATTCATTAGGTGCTTTAACATGAACTTTTAATATTCCATAGAAACCTTCATTTTCAGCTTTGATTTCTACTATTCCTCTTTCTCCACCATTTTCCAAAGATACCGGTGAAACAGTTTCCCAATTAATCTCAACTGTATCAGCAGATACTCCGGCAATTTTTTCATTTGAAGATGAAAAAATTATAGCTGAAGTAATATCAAATTTTTGATCGTTTTCTATTAGGTTAAATCCTGACTTATAATATTTTTTAATTTCAGGAATTTCAATTTTTACTTTTTGAGCATCAGTGATTGTTATGATTTCAGGCATTGATTCACTGCTCTCATACTCACCGGCAATTTCATTTGTATCAGCAGACACTACTTTTACATGATCCATTATTAGTGAGTTGCTTGCAGCTGTACCTGTAAGAACCGGCAAATCTACTTTTTCATATTCGTAACCGTTACGTCCGTCACCCAACTGACCTAACATATCAGTACCCCATGAATAAACTTTACCGTCTAATCTCAATGCAGTCATATGGTTTGCGCCGATTGCAATAGCAACTATATTTTCAAGTGAGCTTTCTTCATCTTCAGAATTTGTTGCTCCAGCCATTACATTCATCGGCTCGTTAGTTCTCGATGCAACATTTACATTACCAATCTGACCTTCGTCATTTCTACCCCAAGTATAAACTTTACCATCTGATGTTATTGCAGATGAATTATATCTTGCGGCATTGATGCTGATAACATTTTTTATAGATTCAAGTTTTTCTATTTCACTTGAATTGTTATTGTCATCTTTACCTAATGTATTTTCTTCATTATGACCCCAAACATATACACTTCCTGTATTTGTCAAAATCATTGAATGGAATCTTAATTGTTGTTTACCTTCGTCACCTGATGAACCTGATGAATTAGTACCACCGCCAGCTGCTACATCAAGAACTTGTCCGTCAACACTAAGTTCCATTTTAGAAGGTAATGGTAACACATCTTCTGTTGAAGTGCTTACAAGTAATGAGTCACTGTTTGTTCCCCATACATATAAATTACCATCATTTTTCAATGCAAGTACATGAGAAATGCCTGCCGCTATTTTTATGATGTTTGAAAAATCATTTCCGTCAGCGTCAACCGAAATTTCTGTTGCATATACAACGTCACTGTCATATCCATTATTTTCTATTTCATTTCCGCCGTATTGACCGTTACCAAGTTGTCCGTAAATATTTGAACCCCATGAATAAATTTTACCGTCTGCGCTGATAGCATATGAACTAAAATTTCCAGCTGCTACATATTTGATATTTTCAAGCGGAGTATTTGCAGCAGTCAAAACATACGACGGATTTGAACCTGTAATTTTATAACCGCTACCTAACTGACCGTTACGGTTAAGACCCCAAGCATAAACTCGTCCGTCACCATTTACTGCAAGTGCATGTGCATCACCGACAGCAATATGTTTGATATTTGTCAACGGTGACAATTTTCCGTTTTCCTTGATTTCAATTTTGTACGGAGTATTTTGAGCATCGCCTGTAACTTTCAAGTTACCAAGTTGATGGTCACCTGCAAGACCCCAACCCCAAACTGTACCGTCACTCTTTAATGCCAAAGTGAAACTTCCGTTTGCCACAACCATTGGAACTGCAGTAGGAAGTACGACGTTATTTCTACTTCCATAAACTTCAAGATTGAATATTCTGAACTTACCGCCGATTTGAGCTGTAATTCTTGTACGTCCTTCTTGTACGCCGGTAATTGTAACACCTGATGCGTATGAACCTTCTTGAAGAACTGTTGCCAATCTTGAATCAAGAATTGTCGTGTTTGTTGCTGTAAGTGATGACTGCAATCCTTTGTCCGGTAAAATGTCACCCAAGGTTCTCTTTTCTCCGACACGAATTTCAATCGTATCTATTCCTTCAAGATCGCTTACCGCTGAACCATTGATTATTTCATTTGGATCACTCACCGCTGAAGTTCCACCGCTGTCACTCAAAACTGAAATGTTATAATTTGCAACAAGCTTTTCATTTATTTCTGTTATATCAACTTTTGCTAACGACTCCGAAGTTTCAGATGTCTGTTTCGGCTCGATTGCATACATTGTTGTTGATAAATTGCTTGTTGATGTAACTTCTGTTGTTGATTCAGCCGGTGTGATTGTTTCTGTTGTTTGTGAATTATCATTTGCATTATCGTCTGACGCAAATTCAATAATTTCATCAACATTAATCTTGTCATTTGAATTTACGTTTTCAGTGTTTTCTGAAATTGTTTCATTCTTATTGACTGATTCATTATTTGCTGAGTCAACTGTAACTTCTTTTTCGACAACATTTGTTACTGTTTTTTCAACTTCTTTTCCTGTAACATTTTCAACAGTATCTGATGATGAAGAAGTTGATGTTGATGTCTTTGTTTCTGTGCTCGGCATTTCTGTTGTTGTATAATCTCTTGAAGATGTTGATGTTGAATTATCAACTACCTTTGATGAAATTACATTGCCTTTTTCATCTGTAACGGTTTCTGTTGTTGTTGTTTCTGTTGTTGTTGTTTCTCTTACGGTATATTGAGTTTCGATTGGTGTTTCTTCTTCAACCGTTTCTTCTACTGTTTCATAAACAGTTTCAACAACAGGAGTTGTGATTGTATCTTCGATTGTTTCTGTAACAGTTTCTGTTTCTCCGTTTTCGTTAACTATTTCACGCTCGACCTCACGCTCAACAGTTTCCTCAACGTTCTTAGTTACTTGTTTAGGAACTTGTTTTTCAACAGTCTTTGTAACCATACCGCCTGTTTGCTCTGTGCTAAGTATTTCTGTTGATACAGTTTGCTTAACAACAGTTTCGCGATTAACATTTTGTGTGCTCTTTTCTTGAACAGTTTCTGTTACTGTTTTTGTTTCAACTGATGTTTCTGTTTTAGTCTGTTTTTCTTCACTATCAGAAGTGCTATTATAATAGGAAGAAACTCTGTCATTTTCGTTTTGATTTTCTGATTTTTCATCATCAGAAGTTGTTGTATTTTCTACATTTTCTGTTGTTTTTTCTTCTGAATTTGATTCATCATTTTTTACTTCATTATTTTCTGTGTTGTTTTCTTCCGATAATTGATTTTCTTCTAACTTTTGTGAAATTTTTTCTGAATCAAATAATTCCAATGATGTACTATTTTTTCGCTCTGTTTCTTCACTGTTATTTTCTTTATTTTCATCACTTAGTTTTGAAAGGTCGTAATCCGAATTTTCTTGTGAAAGACCTTCTTTTTGCATTTCTCTTAGGAATTCTTCTACTTCCGGCGATTCAAACTCTCTCTTTAATTCTTTATTTTCGTTTGTATCGCTTTGCTCACTGCTTGAATTATTATCAAACAGCATAGCTGTACCTTCTGTGTATTCGTCAGGATCCGATTTTAATCCTGCGAAGAATTTTGTTGTTTCTTTACCGCCAATCCATTCAATTTGAGCTGTACTGTTTTTTCCGTCAACAGATGTTGATTTTATAAGCAATATTGTAGGATCTGCAACTCTCCAAACTATCTCGTCATCCTTATCTTCTGCAAGTGACGCTGTTACAGATACAACATCACCCACTTTAGTAAATCCTATCGCTTGCTTATCCAATGTTATAAAATTACTAACTCTGTTTCCGGCAGTAAGTGGATTTTCAGTTATAGAAGTTTCTGAACTGTCATAATCGCTATTGTATGAAGAATAACCATTATTATATGAAGTTTTTCGGGGAGAATTTGAGTTGGCAGTATTATTTTGTGATGAACCACTTGTGTTATTTGATGTTTGTTCTTCAGAATTTTCCTGAACACCACTATTAGACGCAGCCCCTGTCTCTTCATTTTGAACAGGTTCTGCGCCTTCTGATTGTTCTGATTCATTCGGGACGGTATTTTCAGTCCCTTCTTTATTATTGTTGCCATCCTTATCTGTATATGATACGGATAAGAACATTCCGTTTTTCACCGCAGCAAGTACATCTACTTGTGGTAATGATGTCGATGCCATTGCTGCCAGCAATGCTATTGATATAGCTCTGCTTGTTTTTTTGCCAAGTCTCATTATTTTCTCCCCTAACTTCATGATGTGACTTTATGCAATTTTCATAATAGAATTTGCCTTTATGGTAAAATTACTCAATTTTATTTTATGCCATTATGACAAAATAGTCAATAGTTTTTTTCAAAATTGTTTCAATCCGCTTATAATTATGTCAAAAATCATAGTTTTTCGTCTTTTTTGCTCAATATTTTGATTGTTTTACCCTTCTTTGTACCAAATATTGTATTGTGCAAGTTAACCAAAGATTACAAGTATATTACAAGCAAGTAACGGTTCTGAAACATTCTTTAAACATATGTAACATTTCTACTCAAAATTAATTTCGACAGGTTTACAATAATAATACTAAAATCTATTTGTTATCTTTTTTTAATATTATCAAAATAAAAACGACATTTTTACAGTTTTCTTGTCATATTTTGTAATAAAGTTACAAATGTTACAGACTCATTTAAAACACTTTGTAAAATCAACGATTTTCTTCAAAAAAACTATTGACAAATGTATTTTTTTTATATATAATCTGATAAGTTGAGTGTGTTATAAATAATATGCTTGACAAAGTACAATTTTTCAGATACGGAGTGTGACAAAACCATGATTGGTGATGCCGAAAGGTCAAAGTTGCAGGTTGGTTATAAACAAGCTGTACGAGCTTTGAACGAAAACAAAGCTTCTAAAGTATATGTTGCCGAAGACTGTGACGACCACATCAAAGACGGAGTAAGCAAAATTGCCGAAGAAAGCAATACTCCTGTGTTCTTCATTTCTACAATGAAGGAATTGGGGAATATGTGCAAAATTGAAGTCGGTGCAAGTTGTGCCGTCGTATTAAAGTAGTTTATTACATATCTTAATGATATGCGATAATATATAAAAATTTATGAAAGGAAGTGTAACACGATATGCCTACATTTAATCAATTGGTTAGAACAGGTAGAAAGACATCAAAGAAGAAATCTACTGCTCCAGCTCTTCAAAAGAGTCTAAACTCTCTAAAGAAGAAGACTACTGACAAGAGTTCACCTCAAAAAAGAGGCGTATGTACAGCTGTAAGAACTGCTACACCTAAGAAGCCTAACTCAGCTCTAAGAAAGATTGCCAGAGTTAAGCTTACAAACGGTATTGAAGTAACAGCTTACATCCCGGGTATAGGTCACAACCTACAAGAACATAGCGTTGTGCTTATCAGAGGTGGAAGAGTACGTGACCTTCCTGGTACAAGATACCACATTATCAGAGGTACTCTTGATGCTCAGGGTGTAAACGGACGTCTTCAGTCAAGAAGTAAGTATGGTGCCAAGAAGCCAAAGGAAAAGAAATAATGCCGCGTAATTAACTAATACGCGCATATCACAAGTGCATATCGAGTTATATTATTATATATTCGAATAGCACCACGGGGTTTTGAAAGAATAAACTCCGAGTACCTGTGATGTCATTAAGGGGAAAACAGATATTATATTTGTTTTCTGTCACAGTAGTTTTCCGTCGGAAAATATCGCTGAAAAGACGCAGATGAAATTTGATAAATATCAAGGCACAAAACGCAGGAATACTCTGTGTATTCCGAGTATTTGTAACGCCGATATTTGCAAATTGCATCAAGTATTTGCAGCGAGATTTGACAGAGGGAAACGCTAATTTATGAAGGAGGGAAGTAAAGTGCCAAGAAAAGGTTTTATAGCAAAAAGAGAAGTGCTACCTGATCCGATATACAATAACGTTGTTGTAACAAAGCTTATAAACAACATTATGCTTGACGGTAAAAAGGGTGTTGCTCAGAAAATAGTTTATGATGCATTCAATATCGTAGCAGAAAAGACAGGTAAGGACGCACTTGAAGCATTCCAGGAAGCTATGGATAACATCATGCCGGTTCTTGAAGTAAAAGCAAGACGTGTGGGTGGTGCAACATACCAAGTTCCTATGGAAGTTCGTCCGGAAAGACGCCAAACATTGGGTCTAAGATGGCTTACTCGTTACTCAAGAGAACGTAACGAAAAGACAATGAAGGAAAGACTTGCAAACGAAATCGTTGACGCTATCAACGGTACAGGCGGTTCAGTTAAGAAACGTGAAGATACTCACAAGATGGCTGAAGCTAACAAGGCTTTCGCTCACTACAGATGGTAATTTGTTTTTTAAACAAATCGCTTAACTTTGAAATTTAACCCGAAAATCGCATATAATAGGGGACAAGCAGTTTTGCATTGCCCCTATGCGGATTTCGACAGATACACTATTTTTACCTTTGTTGAAAGGAGGAAATTATTTTGGGTAGACAATATTCACTTGAAAATACAAGAAATATCGGTATCATGGCTCATATCGATGCCGGTAAAACTACTACAACAGAAAGAATTCTGTACTACACAGGTATCAACCACAAAATCGGTGAAACACACGATGGCGGTGCTACTATGGACTGGATGGCTCAGGAACAAGAGCGTGGTATTACAATTACTTCAGCTGCTACAACATGTTTCTGGCAACCAAAAGAAGGTCCTTTTAAGGGTATAAAGAACAGAATTAATATCATTGATACCCCTGGACACGTTGACTTTACAGTTGAAGTTCAAAGATCTCTAAGAGTTTTGGACGGTTCAGTAACAGTTATGTGTGCTAAGGGCGGTGTTGAGCCTCAGTCAGAAACTGTTTGGCGTCAAGCTGATGATTACAACGTACCTCGTATGATTTTCGTTAATAAGATGGACATCATGGGTGCTGACTTCTATAATGTTGTAAACATGGTACACGAAAGACTAAACGCTAACGGTGTGCCAATCCAGCTTCCAATCGGTGCCGAAGATACTTTCGTAGGTATCATCGACCTTATGAACATGGACGCTGAAATTTATGATGATGAACTTGGAACAAAGTTCCATAAGGACGCTATTCCGGCTGATATGCAGGAAAAAGCTGAAGAATATCATCAGGCAATGGTTGAAGCAATCTGTGAAACAGATGAAGCTTTACTTGAAAAGTTCCTTAGCGATGAGGAAATTTCAGTTGACGAATTAAAGGCAGCTTTGAGAAAAGCTACTATCAATAATGAAATCGTTCCTATGCTTTGCGGAACAGCTTACAGAAACAAGGGTGTTCAAATGCTTCTTGACGCAGTTATCGAGTACATGCCTTCACCGGTAGATGTACCTGCTATCAAGGGTATAAATCCTGATACAGACGAAGAGGACGAAAGACCGTCATCAGATGACGCTCCGTTCGCTGCTCTTGCATTCAAGATTGCAACTGACCCATTTGTTGGTAAGATTTGTTTCTTCAGAGTATACTCAGGTACTCTTGAAAAGGGTTCATATGTATTGAACTCATGCAAGGGTAAGAGAGAAAGAATGGGTAGAATTCTACAAATGCACGCTAACCACAGAGAAGACCTTGATATAGTTTACTCAGGTGATATAGCTGCAGCTGTTGGTCTACAAAATACAACAACAGGTGAAACACTTTGTGATGAAAAGCACCCAATTATCCTTGAGTCTATGGACTTCCCTGAACCGGTTATCCGTGTTGCTATCGAGCCTAAGACTAAGGCAGGTCAAGAAAAGATGGGTATCGCTCTTGCAAAACTTGCAGAAGAAGACCCAACATTCAAGACTTACACAGATGAGGAAACAGGTCAAACAATCATCGCAGGTATGGGTGAACTTCACCTTGAAATTATCGTTGACAGACTTCTTCGTGAGTTTAAGGTTGAGGCTAACGTTGGTGAACCTCAGGTTTCTTACAGAGAAGCTATCAGAAAAGCAGTTAATATCGAACATAAATATGCTCGTCAATCAGGTGGTAAAGGTCAGTATGGTCACGTACTTCTTAAACTTGAGCCGCTTGAAGAGGGTGCAGGTTATGAATTCGTTAATGCAATCGTCGGCGGTGCTATTCCTAAGGAATATATCCCTGCTGTTGACGCAGGTATCCAAGGTGCTATGCAGTCTGGTGTACTTGCAGGTTACAACGTAGTTGACGTTAAGGCAACTCTATATGACGGTTCATATCATGAAGTCGACTCATCAGAAATGGCATTTAAGATTGCCGCTTCTATGGCGTTCAAGGAAGGTATGAAGAAGGCTGATCCTGTTATTAAGGAGCCTATCATGCTTGTTAATGTTATCGTTCCTGACGAATACCTTGGTTTCGTTATCGGTGACCTTTCATCAAGACGTGGTATGGTTAGACAGCAAGAATCACGCAGCGGCGGTGTTACTCAGGTAACAGCTGACGTGCCACTTGCAGAAATGTTTGGTTATGCTACAGTTCTTCGTTCAGGTACACAGGGACGTGGACAGTACTCAATGGAACCTTCACACTACAGCGAAGTTCCGAAGTCTGTTCAAGAAAAGATTATGAACGAACGTGCAAAGAACTAATTGAATTTTATACGGTAAGTAGGATTTTTCCTACTTTCGCCGTTTAAATTTTAACAATTTATAAATTTATTGAAAAAATACTTGATTTTTTCACCAAAAGATTGTACAATAAGTTTATTAATGTATATAAAATATTTTAAGGAGGAATTTCTACAATGGCAAAAGAGAAATTTGAAAGAACTAAGCCGCATGTTAACATTGGTACTATCGGTCACGTTGACCATGGTAAGACAACTCTAACAGCTGCTATCACAAAGGTATTGGCTCTTAAGGGTCAGGCTCAATTCGAAGCTTACGACATGATCGATAAGGCTCCGGAAGAAAGAGAAAGAGGTATCACTATTTCAACAGCTCACGTTGAGTACGAAACAGACACACGTCACTATGCTCACGTTGACTGCCCGGGACACGCTGACTACGTAAAGAACATGATCACAGGTGCTGCTCAGATGGACGGCGCTATCCTTGTTGTTTCAGCTGCTGACGGTCCAATGCCTCAGACAAGAGAACACATCCTTCTATCAAGACAGGTTGGCGTTCCTTATATCGTTGTATTCATGAACAAGGCTGACCAGGTTGACGATCCTGAACTTATGGAACTTGTTGAAATGGAAATCAGAGAACTTCTTAACGAATATGACTTCCCTGGCGACGATACTCCAATCATTTCAGGTTCAGCTCTTCAGGTACTTGAATGTGATTCAACAGATCCTAACGCTCCTGAATACAAGTGTATTCTTGACCTTATGGACGAAGTTGACAGATATATCCCAACTCCTGAAAGAAAGTCAGACCTTCCATTCCTAATGCCTATCGAAGACATTTTCTCAATCACAGGTCGTGGTACAGTTGCTACAGGTAGAGTTGAAAGAGGTCAACTAAACCTTAACGACGAAGTTGAAATCGTTGGTCTTACAGACGAAAAGAGAAAAGTTGTTGTTACAGGTATCGAAATGTTCAGAAAGCTTCTTGACTACGCTGAAGCCGGCGACAACATCGGTGCACTACTTCGTGGTGTTCAGAGAAACGAAATCGAAAGAGGTCAGGTTCTTTCTAAGCCTGGTACAATTCACCCACACACAAAGTTTAAGGGCGAAGTTTACGTACTAACAAAGGACGAAGGTGGCCGTCATACACCATTCTTCAACAACTACAGACCTCAGTTCTATTTCAGAACAACTGACGTTACTGGCGTTATCACACTTCCAGAAGGCACAGAAATGTGTATGCCTGGCGATAACGTAAAGATGGAAGTTGAACTTATCACTCCAATCGCTATCGAAAAGGGTCTACGTTTCGCTATCCGTGAAGGTGGTAGAACAGTAGGTTCAGGTGTCGTTTCTGAAATCGAAGAAGCGTAAGCTTTACTGATTTGATTATTCAAAAAGATGTTACTTCGGTAACATCTTTTTTTTGTATTTTATTACAGAGTGCAAGAATAGGGGAGAGAGCATCGATTTTACAGACTAATATTACTTAAGAACAGGAATGATTGCTTTTAATAACATATAAGAGCCACCCCTCAGTCGCTATGCGACAGCTTCCCTCAAGGGGAGCCATTTGTGGCTTGTATGTGTGGTAGATGGTAAGGAATGTTGAAATTTAACGTTTTATCAACGTTGAAATTCTTTAAAATGTACTTTATCCACGATTTGAAGTTATTATCAACAAAAAAAGAACCGCATTAGATTAAGCGGTTCTCGTTTTTGATATGATTATTCAGCTACATAGCCGTTAATCTTTTTAGCACACTCAGGGCAAATATTCTTACCGTTGAATTGGAATATATTCTTTGCATCGCCACAGAATATGCATGAAGGTTCATACTTCTTTAGGATTATACAGTTATCTTCTGTATAAATTTCCATTGAATCCTTAATATCGATTCCGAACTTTCTCCTTAGTTCTACTGGAATGACAATACGGCCAAGTTCATCAACCTTTCTAACGATTCCTACAGATTTCATTAAAATTTTCCTCCTTATATAATATTCTTTTAAACGGTAAATTTATTATACCACATATGTAATAAATTGTCAACAAAAATAGAAAAAATACTAACAAAAATAATTTTTATAGAAATACCGCGTTTTTATGTGGATTTTAGCGACAGCCACAGTGAAATGGCTTTTAAATTCACATATCGCGACAACATATTCTTTGCTTTTATTACACGCTTTGACATATTCATCAAATAATCGGTATCATACTTAGACGCGAGCTGTCTTAACATATCTTTTTTATCAATATTAATAATCACGTTTGGTGCTTGTGACTGCATAAGGATTATATCACGCAGATATGCAAGCCAAAAATCGAATACTGTTTCAGCCTTATCCTTATTTTCATCAAGATACTTCTGCACAACGAATGCCAAACGTCTGTCGATTGACAGCACCGAAAACAATTTTTCAAGTGAGGACGTTCTCACTGATTCAAAGTTTTCATCATTTATAATATTGTCCGCCATTCCCGGCACACCTGCACAATACTTAATCAAAAACGGCAAGCGTTCCTGTTCATCAGGATATTTTTCGCTTATATACTTCTCCATAATCGCGTCAGACACAGACGGAAAATGCACAAGCGTAAAACGTGATAAAATTGTCTGCAATAGGGAAGTGGAGTTTTCTGTTATCAAGATAAATACTGCGTATTCGGGCGGTTCTTCAAACGTTTTTAAAAACGTGTTTTGTGCCTCCTCGGTAAGTAAAGACGCGTCCTCAAATATATAAACCTTATGCTTTGAATTAAACGGCTTTACAGCCACATCCTCCTCAAGTTTACGCATATCTTTTGCACCGATACTTTTTTTGTCAGCCTTCGGTCGAACATAAATTATATCGGGGTTTGTGTCCGCTTTTGATTCCACGCAATTCTGACAACTTCCGCAAGGTGCGACACCTGTATTTTTGCACGTCAATGCCGCCGCAAAAAGTCTGGCGGAATTGAGTACACCCAAGCCCTTTTCACCCTCAAATATATACGCGTGTGAGCTTGCGCCGTTATGCACCGATTCTATTAAATTTTTCATCAAATCCTCATGGAACGTTTCGTATCCGTACATAATCTGCTTCCTATCTACTCAAAATGAAATCAAATATCTTTTCCGCAACTTCATCTTTTGTCATCTTTTCAAGCTGAACTTCATCATCTTTTGTTATAAGCGTCACGATATTTGTATTACCACCAAAGCCTGCACCGTCTTGTTTAAGATTATTTGCGACAATCATATCACAATTTTTCTTTTCAAGTTTCTTTCTTGAATTTTCAAGCATATTTTCTGTTTCCATAGAGAAACCGCAGATAAATTGACCGTTTTTTCTTTCACCGAGAGTTTTTAATATATCGTCCGTACGTTCAAGCTCAATCGACATATTACCGTCCTGTTTTTTTACCTTTTCACTGCTTACGTTCTTAGGTCTGTAATCAGCCACTGCCGCCGCCTTAACGATTATATCCATACTGTCGGCACGTTCGATTACCGCGTCATACATATCTTTCGCACTCTGCACCTTAACCGTATTCGCAAACACAGGAGGCTCACTGTCGCATTTACCCATAACAAGCGTCACCTCCGCACCTCTTAGCATTGCGTTCTTTGCAAGTGCAAAACCCATTTTTCCGCTCGAATGGTTTGTTATGAATCTCACAGGGTCGATAGCCTCTACAGTTGCACCGGCTGTAACAAGCACTTTTTTACCTGTCATATCTTTTTCAAATGCAATCTCTTTAACAATGTATTCAAACAAAAGCTCTTCATCAGGCATTCTGCCGTCACCCATATCGCCGTTTGCAAGCATACCGTGCGCCGGTTCAACTATTTCATAGCCGTAATGCTTCAGCTTTTCAATGTTATCCTGCACGATAGGGTTATGGAACATATTATGATTCATAGCAGGTGACACAATTTTCTTGCAAGGACAAGCCATAACAGTGGTTGTAAGCATATCGTCAGCAATACCGTTTGCAATCTTGCCGATTACATTTGCACTCGCCGGTGCAATCATAACCACGTCCGCCGCTTTTGCAAGTGCAACGTGTTCAACGCTGAATTCAAAATTACGGTCAAATGTATCTATAAGGCATTTATGCTTTGTCAATGTTTCAAAAGTTATGGGATTTATAAAATTAGTTGCGTTCTGCGTCATAAGCACGTGTACTTCGCAATGCTGTTTTACAAGCATTCTTGCAAGATTTGCGATTTTGTACGCCGCAATACTTCCCGTAACTCCAAGCACGACTGTTTTTCCTTTGAGCATACTAATCCTCCGTTCAAATTATATTTATATACATTCTTCTATTATAGCACAATTTTTCATATAAATAAATATCAAATTCACAAGAAACGGAGGAAAGTATATGAATTATATTTGGTGCTTGATGATTATTGTGTCGATAGTTGTGTCAATTTTTAACGGCACTGTCGACCAAACTATAAACGGTGCGTTTGAGGGTGCGAAAAGTGCCGTTTTTACGGTATTGTCATTTGCGGGAGTTATGTGCTTTTGGACGGGTATTATGAAAATTGCCGAAAATGCGGGATTGTCACAGAAATTAGAGAAATTATTAAAACCTATAATAAACTTCCTGTTTCCCAATGCAGGTCAAAACGCAAAAAAATATATTGCCGTGAATATGAGTGCCAACATACTCGGAATGGGCAACGCCGCAACACCTATGGGCATAAAGGCTATGCAATGTCTTGACAATGAAAACAACAATCCGCTTTATACGTCAAAAAATATGTGTATGCTTGTCGTTTTGAACACCACGTCCGTACAGCTTATACCCACAACAATAATTGCTCTGCGTGTTGCGTCAGGCTCTGCAAATCCGTTTTCGGTTATTCTGCCGATTTGGATTTCTTCATTCACCGCCGCATTTATTGCTTTAACACTGACAAAATTACTATATAGGGAGTAAAATATGATTTATGTAATACCGCTCATAATTGCACTTGTTCTTATAACCGCAATGATAAAAAAACTTCCGTCATACGAACATTTTATAAATGGAGCAGAGGAGGGAATGAAAATAGTATCAGGCATATTTCCGCCGCTTGTAGCGGTGCTTACCGCCGCATATATGCTCCGTGCGTCAGGCACGCTTGACCTTATAGTATCACTTCTTTCACCTATCACAAATTTAATTCCTGCCGAAGTTATGCCTTTGGCACTTATCCGTCCAATATCGGGCAGCGGTGCAACGGGCATACTTACCGAAATTTTAAACAATTACGGTGCCGACAGCGAAGTCGGTCGAATTGCCTCCGTTATAATGGGTTCGACTGAAACAACTTTCTACTGTCTTTGCGTATATTTTGCGAAAACAAGGGTAAAACATAACTTGAAAGCTGTTCCTTTTGCGGCTGTCGGTGACATAGTTGGCATATTGACGGCGGCTATTTTGATTAAGTTGGTAAAATTTTAACGAATTTTAATTATATACTTGAAAAACAGATAATTTTTATATATAATATAATCAAGAAAAATCGGATAATTTTGTCCGCATAAAAAAGGAGAAATTGACTATGTACAACAAATTAACAGTTGAAGATGTTGACGTAAAAGGCAAAAAGGTTTTAGTACGTTGTGACTTTAACGTGCCGCTTGACGCTGACGGTAATATCACAGACGAAAACCGTATTGTAGGTGCACTTCCTACAATTAAGTATCTTATAGATAACGGAGCAAGAGTTATTCTTTGCTCACATATGGGTAAGCCAAAGGGTGAGCCTGTTCCATCACTTTCTCTTGCACCTGTTGCAAAGAGTCTTTCAGAAAAGCTTGGCAAAGAAGTTGTTTTTGCCGCTGACGATAACGTAGTAGGCGACAACGCTAAAAAGGCTGTTGCAGAAATGAATGACGGTGATGTTGTTCTTCTTCAAAACACTCGTTATAGAAAAGAAGAAACAAAGAACGAAGAAGCTTTCTCAAAAGAACTTGCTTCACTTGCTGATTTGTTCGTAAATGACGCATTCGGTACAGCTCACAGAGCTCACTGCTCAAACGTAGGTGTATCTTCAATTCTTAAGCCGGCTGTTGCAGGTTACCTAATCGAAAAGGAAATCAACTTCCTCGGTAACGCAGTAAACAACCCTGTAAGACCGCTTGTAGCTATTCTTGGCGGAAGTAAAGTTTCTTCAAAGATTTCAGTTATTGAAAATCTTCTAAAGAAAGTAGACAAGCTAATCATCGGCGGCGGTATGGCTTACACATTCTTTGCGGCACAAGGCAAGACAACAGGTACATCACTTCTTGAACCTGATTACATTGACTATGCCAAGAAAATGCTTGACGAGGCAGGCGACAAGCTACTTCTTCCTGTTGATACAGTAGTTGCTAAAGAATTTGCAAACGACGCCGAATCACAAGTTGTTGAAGGTAATATTCCTGACGGCTGGATGGGTCTTGACATCGGTCCTAAGACAATCGAACTTTACAAGGATGCTCTTAAAGACGCAAAGACAGTTGTTTGGAACGGTCCTATGGGCGTATTTGAAATGCCAAACTTCGCAAAGGGTACAAATACAATAGCTCAGGCTCTTGCCGATCTTGACGCTACAACAATCATCGGCGGCGGTGACAGTGTTGCTGCAGTAAACCAAGCAGGTCTTGGCGATAAGATGAGCCACATCTCAACAGGCGGCGGCGCATCAATGGAATTCCTTGAAGGTAAAGAACTTCCTGGTATCGCAGCTTTGACAGATAAATAATTATTGTGACAGGGCGGTCATTGACCGCCTCTCACCATATTTTAAATATTCCGTAGAGTGACTGTCGGTCACTTATAATTAAACTACAAAAGGAGAAATTACAATGGGAAAATATATAATTGCCGGTAACTGGAAGATGAACAAGCTTCCGTCAGAAACATATGATTACATCAAAGAAGTAATCGACGCAACAAAGGGTTCAGAATGTGAAGTAGTTTGCTGTACACCGTTCGTATGCCTACCACAGGCTGTTGAGGCCGCTAAGGGTTCACACGTTAAAATCGGTGCTGAAAACCTACACTTTGAGGACAAGGGCGCTTTCACAGGTGAAGTAAGTGCAGAAATGCTTAAAGACCTTGGTGTTGATTATGTTATCATGGGTCACAGTGAAAGACGTGAATACAACAACGAAACTGATGAAACAGTTAATCTAAAGGCTAAAAAGGCTCTTGAAAAGGGTCTTATTCCTATCGTTTGCTGCGGTGAAAGTCTTGAACAGCGTGAAGCCGGTATCACAATGGACTGGATTGCTATTCAAATCAAAAAGGCATTTGCCGGAATCAGTGCTGACGACGCTAAGAAAGTTGTCGTTGCATACGAGCCGATCTGGGCTATCGGTACAGGCAAGACTGCTACTGACGACCAAGCTGAAGAAGTTTGCGGCGGTATCAGAGAATTACTTGAAAACCTTTACGATGCTGAAACAGCAAAGGCTATTACTATTCAATACGGCGGCAGCATGAATCCTAAGAATTGTGCAGGACTTCTTGCTAAGCCAAACATTGACGGTGGTCTTATCGGCGGTGCATCTTTAAAGAGTGCTGACTTCGCTGTTATCACAAAGGCAGCTAAATAATGATTTTACAAAAGGGCAAGCATTATTGCCTGTCCTATTTTTAAACATAAAGGAGTAATTACTTATGGCAAAGAAACCAATCGCATTAATTATTATGGACGGTTACGGCATTAACCAAAATACAGAGGGTAATGCTATCGTAGCGGCAAAGAAACCTCATCTTGACAAGCTTTTAGCCGAATATCCACATTCACAGCTTTCTGCAAGCGGTCTTGACGTCGGTCTTCCTGACGGTCAGATGGGTAACAGTGAAGTAGGTCACACAAATATCGGTGCCGGCAGAATTGTTTATCAAATGCTTGTTAAGATTTCAAAAGACATTAACGACGGTAAAATTTACGAAAACAAAGCTCTTTCAGACGCTATGGATGCCGCTAAAGCTAACGGCAAGTCACTTCACCTTATGGGACTTCTTTCAAACGGCGGTGTACACAGCCACAATGAACACCTTTACGGTCTGTTAAAGATGGCTAAGAAAAAAGGTATTGAAAACGTATATGTTCACACATTCCTTGACGGTCGTGACGTTCCTCCTACATCAGGTGCCGAATTTATGGCTGAACTTGAAAAAGAAATTAAAGAAATCGGCGTAGGCTCTGTCGCTACAATTATGGGCAGATTTTACGCTATGGACAGAGATAACGCTTGGGACAGAGTCGAAAAGGCTTACAAAGCTATGGTTGACGGCGAAGGCATACAGGAAACAGACGCTGTTACAGCCGTTAAAAACTCATACGCAAATGACGTTACAGACGAATTTGTTATTCCGACTGTTGTTGACAAAAACGGTATGATTAAAGAGGGTGACAGTGTTATTTTCTTCAACTTCCGTCCTGACAGAGCAAGACAGATTACAAGAACTTTTGTTGACCCTGATTTTACAGGCTTTGAAAGAAAGTATTTCCCTGTAAACTTCGTTTGCATGACTCAATATGACGAATCAATGCCAAATGTAACTGTAGCATATCCGCCGGAAACTCTTGAAATGACATTCGGTGAATACATCAGCAAGAAAGGTCTTACACAGCTTAGAATTGCCGAAACACAGAAGTATGCACACGTTACATTCTTCTTCAACGGCGGTGAAGAAAAGCAATTTGACGGTGAGGAAAGAATACTTATCAAGTCACCTGACGTTGCAACTTTCGATATGAAACCTGAAATGAGTGCTTACGAAGTTACTGACGCAGTTGTTGACGCAATCAATTCGGACAAGTTTGATGTTATCATTCTTAACTATGCTAACTGTGATATGGTCGGTCACACAGGTATTATGGAAGCGGCTGTTAAGGCGGTTGAAGCCGTTGACGAATGTGTAGGAAGAATGGTTGACGCTATTCTTGCAAAGGGCGGACAAGCTATCATCACTGCCGATCACGGTAACGCTGACTGCTTAATCGACCCTGTTACAAAAGCTCCGTTTACAGCCCATACAACTAATCCTGTTCCTATGATTCTTGTAGGTGCAGGCGATGTTAAAGTTAAGAACGGCAGACTTTGTGACCTTTGCCCGACTATGCTTGACCTTATGGGACTTGAAAAACCTGAACAAATGACAGGTGAGAGTCTTATTGTAAAATAATCGGATAATAAAAAACGATGTATTCCGTAACAGGTAATACATCGTTTTTATTATGCAAGCTTTTCTTTTATTCTTCTTATTTCACTTTCCATCATATTAATTCGGATAAGTGCCATTTCTTTTTCATTTTCAACAGTTAAGGCTTTATCAAGTTTTCTTGACAAGTCAAAATGTCCCTCTGCAATAATTTTGATATTACGGTTTGTTTCATTTTCAAGTGTAAGACTGATTTCTCTTATTTCATTTTTCATTTTTTGAATATCAGTTTTCATTTCTGATATTTGTTTAGTTTCATCTTTAACATTTTGAATATCTGTTTTCATTTCTGCAATTTGATTATTAATATCGTCAAATTGTTTATTCATATTATTTAGAGTTGAATTAATATTTTTAACATTTTCAACTAATGAAACTAACATTTCTTCCGTTGTCATAGCCTACACCTCCTTGTATATCTTAATAATAACACAATACAATAAAAATTACAAGCACATTTCTTTAAATTTCCACTTGTTATATTGTTGTTTATACTATATAATTAGCGGTAAGGAGGGATATAATATGAAAAAAATAACAGCACTTTTTTTATCACTGATGATTATGTCACCGACGGTTTTTGCCGATGACGATATAACGGTATATCTAAACGAAGATGAATTAATATTTGAGCAGTCACCAATAATACAAAACGATTCAACGCTTGTACCGTTCAGAGCGATATTTGAAAATCTTGATATGGTTGTACAGTGGTTTGGCGACGAACAGCGTGTAACGGCTCAAAAAGACGACTTAACCATAACTTTGTTTATAAACGAAAATACGATGTATGTCAATGATACGTCTGTCGAGCTTAATACGCCCCCTATAATCTACAATGATTACACCCTTGTACCGTTAAGGGCTGTATCGGAATCAGCCGGTGCAGAGGTATTTTGGGACGGTGACACGCATGCAGTTTATATTGAAACCGATAATGAAAGTGATTTTGATGATTGGGGATATGAAGTTCTAAATCTCGTAAACGAAGAACGTGCAAAATATAATGTTGCACCGTTAAAATGGGACGATTCACTTGCCGCTCTTGCCGAAAGTCACTGTGAAGATATGATAGACAGAAACTTTTTTGCACACAATACTCCCGACGGACAAACTCCGTTTGACAGAATGAAAGCCGCAGGAATAACATATTCTTCGGCAGGGGAGAATATAGCCGCAGGTCAATCTTCACCGCAAAATGTTATGGATTCTTGGATGAATTCACCGGGACACCGCAAAAATATATTAAATCCCGATTTTGAATATATAGGCGTAGGACTTGCACGAGGAGGATCATACGGTATTTATTGGGCACAGGAATTTGCAACATTTAAATAATGTAATAAAAAAATAATATTTTTCCTATTGACACATACAATTAATAGTGGTAGTATAATAATATATAAGCAAGGTAGAGGTGCGCTTGTGTATCAGTATGTATACGGAGATATGCAATTATCTTTGATGTATACGGAAAGGACACAGTGCCGAAGTTTGAATATAATTGCGGATATTCATTCTGGGCATATCGTTAACAGCGGTATGACTGTCATCGTAAGGTGGGGAGCTATCGCTGTTTTTGTTATATGCAAACATAGCAGTAGTTTCTGACTACTGCTTTTTATTTTATAAAAAACAAAGGAGAGTCAAAATGAAAGACAATTACAAAGTAGGTATTATAGGTGCAACAGGTATGGTTGGACAGCGTTTTATTACACTTCTTAACGACCACCCATGGTATACAATCGAAGTGCTTGCAGCATCTCCGAGAAGTGCCGGCAAGGCTTATAAAGACGCCGTAGGCGCTAAATGGGCTATGGACGAAGAAATTCCTGCATCAGTAGCAGATATGGTTGTTATGGACGCTACAAACGACGTTGAAAAAATTGCAGAAAAGGTAGATTTCGTATTCTGTGCAGTTGATATGAAAAAAGACGAAATCAAAGCTCTTGAAGAAAGATATGCTAAGGCTGAATGCCCTGTTGTTTCAAACAACTCTGCTCACCGTCATACTCCTGACGTTCCGATGATTATTCCGGAAATCAACCCTCAGCACATTGAAATTATTCCTGCTCAGCGTGAAAGACTTGGTACAAAGAGAGGTTTTATCGCAGTTAAGTCAAATTGCTCTCTACAATCATATTTGCCTGCAATGGCTGTTGTTAATATGAAGTACCCAATCGACCACGCTCTTGTAACAACTTATCAAGCTATTTCAGGTGCAGGTAAGACTTTTAAGACATGGCCGGAAATGGTTGACAACCTAATCCCATACATCGGCGGAGAAGAAATGAAGTCAGAAGTTGAGCCTAACAAGGTACTTGGTAAAATTGAAGGTAAAGAAATCGTTCCTTCAACCGAATTGCAAATCGAATGCCAAACATACAGAGTTCCTGTATCAAACGGTCACACAGCCGCTATATTCTTCTCATTCAAAGACAGTGCAAACAAGCCGTCTGTAGAAGAAATCGAAAAAATGTGGGCAGAATACAAAGGTGTTCCTCAGGAACTTAACCTACCTCACGCTCCAAAGCAGTTTATTCACGTTTACACTGAAAAGGACGCTCCTGATCAGCCTCAAATTAAGACTGCCCGTGAAATCGACGGCGGTATGGCTATTTCATGCGGACGTTTGAGAGAATCAACACAATACGATTATAAGATGGTTTCTATGAGCCACAATACTCTAAGAGGTGCTGCAGGCGGTGCGGTTCTTCTTGCTGAACTACTTACAGCTAAGGGTTATATGGATTAATTTTAAATTTTATTGAAAGGAATTGATTTAATATGTCTAAGACATTACCTTTTACAGGTTCCGGCGTTGCCATTATTACGCCGTTTGACGGCTTAAAGACAAATTATGATGAACTTGGAAAATTAATTGAATATCATATTGAAAACAATACAGACGCAATTATAATTTGCGGTACAACAGGTGAGGCATCTACTATGCCTGACGAAGAACATCTTGCAGCTATCAAGTACACTGTTGAAAAAGCGGCAGGCAGAATTACTGTCATTGCCGGTACAGGTTCAAATGATACTGCTCACGCAATCGAGCTTTCAAAGAAAGCCGAAGAATACGGCGTTGACGGAATTCTTTCTGTTACTCCGTATTACAACAAGACTACTCAAAAGGGACTTATTGCTCACTTTACGGCTATTGCCAATGCAATCAAAATCCCTGTTATCCTTTACAACGTTCCGTCAAGAACAGGTATGAGCTTTGCTATCGACACTCTAAAGGAACTTGCAAAGGTTGAAAACATAGTTGCTATCAAAGAGGCAAGCGGAAACATCAGTTATATGGCTAAGGTTGCCGCAGAAGTACCTGATTTATACATTTATTCGGGTAACGACGATATGATTGTTCCTACACTTTCGCTTGGCGGTAAGGGTGTTATATCTGTTGTTGCAAACATTCTTCCTAAGGAAACTCACAACATATGTGAATACTACTTTAACGGAGAAGTGGATAAGTCAAGAGATTTACAATTAAAAATGCTTGACCTTATCAACAACCTATTTATCGAGGTTAACCCTGTTCCGATTAAGACTGCTATGAATTTGTTAGGCTTCAACGCAGGCAACTTGCGTATGCCTCTTGTTGATATGGACAGTGCAAACCTTGAAAAACTAAAAAAATCTATGACTGATTTCGGTATGAAACTTGCATAAAGGAGCAACGGACTAATGACGAAAATTATTATGAACGGTTGTAACGGTAAAATGGGGCAGGTTATTACCCGTCTTGTCAGTGAGGACAATGAATGTGAGATTGTTGCAGGCTTTGACGTAAATGATTCTATTGAAAATACTTATCCTGTTTTCACAAATCCAGATGAATTTACAGGCGACGCCGATGTTATAATCGACTTTTCACACCCATCTGCTCTTACAACTGTACTAAACTACTGCAAAAAGAGAAAATTACCTGTTATTCTTGCTACAACAGGTTATACTGATGAGCAGAAAAAGGAATTTACCGAGGCATCTAAAGAAATTCCTGTATTTTTCTCTGCAAATATGAGTCTTGGTATCAATCTTATCATTGCTCTTGCAAAGAAAGCTACAAAACTTCTTGAAGGAAACTTCGATATTGAAATTGTTGAACGTCATCACAATCAAAAAATTGACGCTCCGTCAGGTACTGCTCTTGCTATCGCTGACGCTATTGACGAAACACTTTCTTATCCGGCTGAATATGTCTATGACAGACACGCAGTTCGCAGAAAAAGAAAGCCTACTGAAATAGGTATTCACGCAGTTCGCGGCGGTACTATTGTAGGTGACCATGAAGTTATCTTTGCAGGAACTGATGAAGTTATCGAATTAAAGCACAGCGCTCACAGTAAAGAAGTTTTTGCGGTCGGTGCAATTAAGGCTGCAAAGTTTATGAGTGACAAACCTGCCGGAATGTACAATATGAATGATTTAATCAGTACACTGTAAGACAGCAATAAATTGTCATTTTTACTACAAAAAAAAAGAGGCTTTTGAACCGACCCCCAAAAGTTAGACCAAAAATCTAACTATTGGGAGGTCGGTTTTTTCATGGCAAAATATAGTTT